>WHTA01000007.1 GCA_009379825.1 Streptosporangiales bacterium | reverse complement strand
GCTCCTGGACGCACTCGGACTCGATACCACGACACCGCGACGTAAGCCGGCCCAACTCTCCGGCGGACAGCTGCAACGCTGCGCGCTGGCCCGCGCTCTGCTGGCACACCCCCGACTCCTCATCTGCGACGAGGTGACATCGGCCCTGGACACCATCAACACGTCGATGGTGCTGCAAAAGCTACGGAACACCGCCGACCAGACCGGGACCGCGCTCGCCCTGATCAGCCACGACCTCGACTCGATCCTCCCCCACGCGGACCATGTCATGGTCATGGACCAAGGTCGCCGCATCGACTAGGTCGTATCTGCCATTGGGCGCGTCCGCCGCAGTCGGCCATGGTCAGAGGTGCCGGTGGTTCGTCCCGGCAACGGCTGGGACGAGGCAAGAGAGGGAACCCGGCGCGAGTCCGAGTGCCCCGCAGCGGTGAGTGGGAACAAGCGCTGTCAGTCGAGCAGTGGGAGCCAAGCTGCCTGAGAAGCGACGGCCAGTAGGTTCGCCGGCAAGCGGGTGCCGACTAGTCCGAAGACCTGCCGTCGGTCTGCGTGCCAACCGGATACGGCGGACATATTGGGGCTTCGTGTTTAGTGCAGCAGCAGCGGGCCATCGCCGGTGTACGGGGCAGCGAACCGTTCCCCGCGAAGCACGGCCCGGTGTCGGTGACCACTGCGATCGACACGTGCCTCGCTGGCGATGGAACTCGACCAGGTCTGTTATCCGGACCTTCACCTGGTGTGCACCGGCCGCCGCCCTGGCGTCCTCCAACGCCTGGTGCCCCCTCGTAGACACAGATCCCTGCCGCGATCGCGTACAGCAAACTGAGCGAGGGCGCTGCTGTGGACCGGTCCTGCTTACGCGCCTGGCATGCTCGACGCCGGGGCGACGGTTATCGCTTCGGCATCCAATTCGGCGGAGTGTCACCGTAGCCTGGTTACGCAGGTATGACCGGGAAGCCTCTTCTGTGTAGACGAGAAGGCCGGCAGCCAATGCCACTACGGGCGTGCCGAAACGGTCGGCAGAATCCTTAGGCGCAGAGGGTCCTGCCGACTCGGCCGGGCATCACCGACCACCGGCTAGAAGGGTCGCCGACGGAGCGTGCGGTTGGCGGCTAGCCATGGGCTGGGGTCCGAGCTCTTATCCGGGCGGCGGCGTGAGATGGTAGCGGGCGATGAGATCGGGGAGCCATTCCGGGCGGTCGAAGGACAGCCCGTAGCGACCGGCGATCTCGCCTACCGCCTCCGGCATTGGCGGTCCGGCGTCGACGAGGTCGGCGACCTCCCAGAAGAAGTTCTCGAACCCAGCAGGCGTGATCACCTCGATCATGCGTGCGGGCTCGCTGCCGGCGTTCCACATCGTGTGCAGCTCGCCGCGTGGCTTCGTGATGTAGCCACCCGCGGCGAGCACTACCTCACGGTTGCCTGACCGGAACCCGATCTCACCGGCGGTGACGATGGAGAACTCGTCCTCCCTGGTGTGCAGGTGGGGTGGCACGAGCGCGCCGACAGGGAAGGGATGCTCGACGATCGAGACCTGCCCGCCGGTGTCACGTCCGAACAACTTGAACACCACCCCGATGCTGCCCAGCCCCGCCTCCCGACCCTCGTCGGGCTCAAGGACGGTCAACGGCGGCGCACCGGTCGCCGTGGTCCCACTGTCTGCCATGGTGCCCTCCCCCGATTCGAGGATACACTTGTGTATCGCGAAATCATGCGACCGGAGAGGCGCGGCGTCAACAGTTGAGTAAACAGTCACGTTCAACGAATTCGGGCGATCGCCGACCGTATCGGATGGGCCGGCGTGCAGAGCAGATCGACGCGACCCGGCAGCGGATCGTGGTGGCCACCGTCGACCTGCACGGCACTGTCGGACCCGCGGCGACCACCGTCGCGGCCATCGCCGAACGAGCCGGCGTGACCCGGCTGACCGTCTACCGGCATTTCCCCAACGACGAAGCCCTATTCTCGGCGTGCTCAGCGCACTGGCTGGCACAGCAGGTACTCCCCGCCCCCGACGCGTGGCAACGCATCCAGGACCCACGGCGGCGGCTGCGGACCGGGCTCACCGACATCTACCGCTTCTACCGCGACGGCGCCGACATGCTCATCCGTATCCACAGGGACCTCGCCGAACTCCCCGAGCAACAGCGACAAGGAATCCAACACCGCGACCAGCACTGGCAAGACGTGCTCCTCGCGCCATTCAGCGTCAAGGCACGCAAACCCACCCGCGCACGCCTACGCGGAGTACTCGGCCACGCAATCGCGTTCAGCACCTGGCAGTCCCTCTGCCTCGACAACGAACTCCCACAGCAAGCCGCCGTCGACGCCATGACCGATCTGGTCCTCACCGTCGCCGAACGCCGCAGCCACTGACCAGACCAACGCCGGCCACGCGACCCAGACAACACTGCCTCGGGACTGAGCATCACGACACTGCGACCGACGAGATCCTCCGCGCCATGGGCGCGGATGCCAGCCGGGATGGTGGTAACGTCGGCCAGCGGCACCATGACGTCGGCTCGGTTCTTATTGTGCCACGCGACCCATATATAGCCGCAGGTCAGAGGCTAGTGGGCGCTACTTACCACAATGAGAACCGCGGACCCGTCGTTACGGGCACAGGATGTGATGACATGTCCGGTCGGCGCAACTCGCCTGTCGTCTGCCAGGGAGGACGAGCTGGTCAGGTCCTACCTGGCAGGTGAGACCGCCGCAGATCTTGTCAGGCACTACGGAATGTCCCGGTCATCGGTCAAGCGGCTACTTCGCATGCGCGGTGCACGAAAGCGACCGAGCTCACCTGGGGACGTGCAAGAGGGTCACAGCAGAAGCTGAGCCACTCGATGGTGTCGGCCAACGGCGCGCAGCAAATGCCCCGATTTTGTCTAGTTTGTCAGTTACTCGTGGCATCTGGCGGTGTAGGGGCCGCTATCCTGCGCTCGGTTGTCGTCCCCCCACTGCCTGACCAAGGTCGGCATCTTGCCGGCGACGGCTGCGCTGCCGGTGCCGCACCTAGGCGACGCCTACACCGGTTTCGTCGCGACCGGTGGGCGGGACCACCCCCGTAGGGCAAGCCAGTCTGCCGGTGACACCACCGCGCGCCGCCGGTGGACTGGCATCCGCTACGCCAGACTTCGGTTCAACGATGCGGTGGTGTCGGCGGATCCGGCAGGCACCGTGAACTGGTAGCCGAGACCGCGGACGGCCTTGATCCACTGCGGGTTCTGGTCGTCGTCGCCGAGGCGTTTGCGTAGTCGCACGATGTGCACGGTGAGCGTGTTGCTGCGTTCCTTGGCTCGCTCGCCCCAGACGGAGGCGATCAGTTCCCTGCGGGAGACGACGGCACCTACGTGTTGGGCGAAGTAGCGCAGCAGCACGTACTCCATGGGTGGCAGCGAAACCGTCCGTCCGTCGAGCCAGAACTGTGGCGCGGCGCCGTCGATGCGCAGCCGGCCGAGGTCGATGGCGAGCGGGCGGAGCTCGAGGCGGTCGGGACGTGGTGCCAGCGAGCGGAGCAGGCCGAGTAGCTCGCGGGGACGGTAGGGGCGTGGGACGACGGCGGCCACGCCCAGCTCGGCGGCGCGCGCGGCGAAGTCACCCGCGCCTGCGCCCGCGCCAGCGACGACGGGCAGCCCGGTGTCGGCCGCACGCACGAGGGAGAGGAACTCCACCGCGCCGAGCAGGCCGGTGGCCGGGCCGAGCACGACCACGTCGGGGCAGGCGCGGCCGACGACCAGCAGTGCTTCCGCGGGGTCGGTGCAGAGCCGCACCTCGACCGGCTGCCCGACGAGTGCGCCGATGATGTCTTGAGCAATGTCGGTGTCGGACTCCACGAGGAGCACGGCCAACCGGTCCGGCGCGACGGTGCGGCCGGCCAGGACAGCCCGTTGCCGTATGTGGAACTGCGAGTTGTCCGATTCCCAGTGTTCAGCCAAGGTGTCCGACATGATGCCGTCCTCAGCCGACGCGGCCGGTGATGTAGTCGTCGGTGCGCTGATCCGACGGGTTCTCGAAGATGTGCTTGGTCGTGCCGAACTCGACGAGTCTTCCGGTGCGGCGCCCGTCGTCATCCGGAACCGTGCTGAGGAAGGCCGTCCGGTGCGAGACTCGGGCCGCTTGCTGCATGTTGTGCGTCACGATGATGATCGTGAACTCTCGGGCGAGATCGGCGATGAGATCCTCGATCTTCGCGGTGGCGATCGGATCGAGAGCGGAGCACGGCTCGTCCATGAGCACGACCTCCGGGTTCGTCGCGATCGCTCTGGCAATGCAAAGACGCTGCTGTTGGCCACCGGAGAGCGTATAAGCGTTCTGCGCCAGCTTGGTCTTGACCTCTGACCATAGTGCGGCCCGACGCAGCGTGTGCTCGACCAGGTCGTCCATGCTGTCGACCCGCATGCCGGTGACCCTGGGGCCGTAGGCGATGTTGTCGTAGATCGAGCTGGGGAAGGGATTCGGCTTCTGGAAGACCATGCCGATGCGTCTGCGTACCTCGACGACGTCGACCTCCGGATCGTAGAGGTCGACGCCGTGGTAGGAGACCCTTCCTTCGACTCTGGCGCCGGCCACCAGGTCGTTCATCCGGTTCAGGCTCCGTAGCACGGTCGACTTGCCGCATCCGGATGGCCCGATCAGCGCTGTGATCTCGTTGGCGCCGAACGGCAGGTTCACATCGGCGACGGCGAGAAAGCTGCCGTAGTAGACGTTGAGCCCGGTGCACGAGAGTACGGGTTCGCTCGGTGGTGCATCGGTGGTCGTCTGCGAGGCGATCGACGGCGCCAGCTCGCCTCTGGGCGCGGCCGTGGCCAGTTCCCTTTCCTTCACGGTGTGTCCCCTCAGCCGACCCGGCCAGTCACGTACTCATCGGTCCTACTGTCCGACGGGAAGGTGAAGATCTTGCTGGTGTCGTCGTACTCCACCAGCTCGCCCCAGCGGTGCTGTTCGTCCGCATCCTCCGACACCATGAGGAACGCAGTCATGTCCGATACGCGAGCGGCCTGTTGCATGTTGTGCGTCACGATGACGATCGAGTACTCCTCCTTGAGCCGCAGCATCAGATCCTCGATCCTGCTGGTGGCGACGGTGTCCAGCGCCGAGCAGGGCTCGTCCATGAGCACGACTTCGGGTTTCGTCGCGATGGCTCTGGCGATGCAGAGCCTCTGTTGTTGTCCGCCGGACATCCCGTAGGCGTTGCTGTGCAGCCGGTCCTTGACCTCGTCCCACAGCGCCGCGTCACGCAATGCGCTCTCGACGAGGTCATCCATGTCCTCGGTCATGCGCAGCGTCCGCGGCCCGAAGGCCACGTTGTCGTAGATCGACTTGGGGAACGGATTCGGCTTCTGGAATACCATCCCGATCGCCCTGCGGACCTGAACCGGGTTGACCGCGCGGTCGTAGATGTCGGCGCCGCGGTAGAGCACCGAGCCCTCGATGCGGGCATCGGGGATGAGATCGTTCATCCGGTTGAAGCTGCGCAGCAACGTACTCTTCCCGCACCCGGACGGCCCGATCAGCGCTGTGATGTTGCCCCTGAAGACATCCATGGACACGTCGCTTACGGCCTTGGTGTCGCCGTAGTAGGCCGAGACGTTCTTCAGCTCGAAGACCTTGTCGCGGTGCTCGACGGGTCCGTGCTGGTGGAGCTGCTCCGGGTCGATGACAATCGCACGACTGCCGTGCGGGTCCGCGCCGTTCACCGTTGCGTCGGCACTGCCTTCCTGCGGTTGCCGCTGTGTCTCTTCGGTCTTCTCGAGCATCTCCATCCCTTACCAGCGCCGCTCATAGCGGTTGCGCAGCCAGATCGCGAACGAGTTCATGGCGAGTAGTGCGACGAGCATGACGATCACTCCGGCGGCGGCCAGTACCTTGAACTCCTCTTGGGGCCGGACGGCGTAGGTGTAGATCTGCACCGGCAGCACCGAGTAGCCCCCGTTGAAGGGGGCTGGGTTGAACGTCACGAAGGTGACGGCACCCACCAGCAGCAGTGGAGCTGCCTCGCCGATCGCGCGCGCCACTGCCAGGATCACGCCGGTGAGGATCCCGGGGATGGAGGCGGGCAGGACCTGCCTGGCGATGGTCTGCCAGCGCGTCGCGCCCAGAGCGAGCGAGGCCTCCCTGATCGACGGCGGTACGGCGCGGATGGCCTCACGCGCCGCGAGGATCACCGTTGGCAGCACCAGCAGCGCCAGCGTGACCGAGCCGGTGGCGGCGACGAAACCGAGGTTCAGCGGCCCCCGCGCGATGAAGGCCAAACCGAGGATGCCGAACACGATCGAGGGCACACCGGCGAGGTTCTGGATGTTGAGCTCGATCAGCCGGTTGTACCAGCGCTGCTTGTCCGCGTACTCCTCGAGGTATACCGCCGCGCCGACCCCGATCGGGACGATCAGCATGATCACGCCGCTGATCACGTACAAGGTGCCGATCAGCGCCGTCCGGTAGCCTGCGGTCTCGGGAAAGAGCCTCGACGGGTTGTTGGTGAACAGCTCCGGGTCGAGCCGCGGGAAACCTTCCACCAGCGACCAGACCAGCAGCGAGGCGAGGCCGCCGAGCGCGAACGCCAGCGCCAGCAGCAGCAACGCGGGGAAGAGCACGCCGCCGAGTCGGTCGCCGCGGGGAGTTTCCCCGAAGGCGCTCCTGGTGGCGGTGCGCGCACCCGCGACGGCGAGCCTGGTACGCCCAGAGCGTGACACGTGCTTCTCCTCGGTGGCCATCACTCGTACGCCTCACGGAAGCGGCGGACCAGGCGGATCGCGATCATGTTCATGATCAGCGTCATGACGAAGAGCAGCGAGCCCACGGCGAAGATCGCGTCGTACTGGGTGCTCCCGGTCGCGATGTCACCGGTTGCCGTGCTGCCGATGTAGGCGGTCATCGTCTGGATGGACTCGGTGACCTCCCAGGGCGGGATGATCTGGGGGGTGGCACCCGCGGCGATCAGCACCACCATCGTCTCGCCGATCGCCCGCGAGGTGGCGAGCACGCACGCGGCGACGATGCCCGAGATCGCCGCGGGGAACACCACCCGCAGCGAGACACGCGACTTGGTCGAACCGAGCGCGTAGGCCCCTTCGCGCAGGGTACCCGGCACCGCGCGCATGGCGTCCTCGGACACCGAGGCGACCAGCGGCACGATCATCAACCCTACCGCCACGCCGGCAATGCCTACCGCGAACGGCGTCCGCCACGGCAAGAAGGGGAGCAGCGTCTCGGCGAGCGGGCGCAGGAACAGCAGCGCGAACAGGCCGATCGCGACCGTCGGGATGCCCTCGAGCACCTCGAGCGCCGGCTTGACGATCCGACGCAGCCGCGGTGGCGCGTACTCGGCCAGGTAGATCGCCGAGAGCAACCCGACCGGGATCGCCACCAGCAAGGAGATGACGACCACCGTCAGGGTGCCCACCACGATCGGCAGGACCCCGAACTGCGCGTCTGCCCCGAAATCGGGGAACCACCCGGTACCGAACAGGAAGTCGCGGATCGGCACCTCACCGAAGAAGGAGATCGAAGGCACCACGAGCGAGACCACGATTGCCGTCGTCACTGCGATCGAGAGTCCCGCACACACGGCGAGGAAAGCCCTGATCGCCTTCTCTCCATACCGAGGGCTGGACGCGCCCAGCAGCCGGCGCGCAGAGCTCGCACCGGCCGCCGAGGCGTCTGAAGTGTTTGCTGACATGGGATACCTACTGCCGTCCGGCCGGTCAGCCGGCCAGCTCGTCGATCTTCTTCTGTGACTTCTTCACCTGCTCGTCGGTGAGGTCGATGTAGCCGGCGGCCTCAGTGATCTTCTTCTGGTTCGCGATGTAGAACTCGAGGAAGGCCACGACCTGCGGCTTCTCTAGCGCCTTGTCCGACGGGTACATGAACAGCTCCCGGCCGAGCGGCGTGTAGGTTGCATCCTTGACCGTCTTCAGCGACGGCTCGACGCAGCCGTCGCCGCCGTCGATCTGCAGCGCCTTCGCCTTGTCCTTGTTCTCCTCGTAGTAGGAGAAACCGGCGTAGAACATGCCGCCCTTCGAGCCGCTCACACCGGTGATGCCGGCGTTGTCGTTCTCGCCGATGTTGTTGTACTGCTTCCGCTGTACGCCCTCTTCCCCGTTGATCGCTTCGGTGAAGTAGTCGAAGGTGCCGGAGTCGGTGCCAGGGCCGTAGAGATCGAGTGGCGCGTTGAAGTTCTCCTCCAGACCGTCGATCTCGCTCCAGTTCTTCACCGTCGAGCCCGGCTCCCAGATCTGCGTGAGTTGCTCGGTCGTCAGGCAGGAGACCGGGTTGTCCTTGTGCACCATCACAGTCAGAGCGTCGTTGGCAACGGCGAGCTCCTCGTGTGCGACAGCGTTGGACTTGCACACCTTCGTCTCGTCGTCCTCGATCGGGCGGGACGCGTTGGAGATGTCGGTCTCGCCCGCGCAGAACTTTTCGAACCCGCCTCCGGTGCCCGCCGTACCGACGGTCACTTTGACGTTGGGGTTCTCCTCCATGAACAGCTCGGCTGCGGCCTCACCGAGCGGAGCCACCGTGCTCGACCCGTCCAGCAGGACGGTGCCCGACAGCTCCTTGCCCTCGTCGTCGGAGCCGCCGGACGACCCCCCGCCGCCCCCGCAAGCGGCCAGTGCCAACCCAGCTGTCACGAACACTGCCGCGAAGCGCGCCCGCTTCGAATGGCGGATGATCACAAGACCTCCTGCATCGGTCCCGGCGCGACGCCGGGAAGATCCGTGAACCCACACGCCGAAGGCGTCGGGTGCAACAACCAGTTCGCTCACAACATAGATGGATGTCTATTACCAGACTGTGAGTGCCGGTTGAACGACGAGTGAACTCGGCCGGCCGCCGCTGACGCCGATGGCACTGCGTCGAACCAGCCCACCCCACGCGTTCCGTCCCGTGACACGTCGTAGCCGTACGTAGTCACGCGAGCACGCAAGGCGATGCCGCGCCCCTTGGTTGTTGTGAGGACGTGGGGCGCGGCATCGCTGGCGGTGGACGCTGGCCCGCTCAGGCGCCCAGGTCGCGCCCGTCCGGCCGCCAGGCGACGACAACGGCGGGCCGGGCGAAGTCGCCGTCGGGCCAGGTTGATGCGGGGTCGTCGACGGTGGCGCCATCGATCTCGCCGGGATGCTGGACGGACACGACGACGCTGCGGTTGTCGTCCAGCACGTACGCCGACGCCTGCTCCGCCCCGGGCGGGACGGACAGGAACTGCTTGACGTGGCCGCGTTCCGGCCCGGCGACAGGTACGGCGAACAGGCCGTCGTTGTAGTTCTCCCCCGCGGGATCGGTGAGTGCGTTGCCGTCGGTGGAGATCCAGAGGTTGCCGTGCGCGTCGAAGTCGAGGTTGTCCGGGCAGGAGATGGGCGAGACCTTCGACTTGTCGTAGCCGGCGAAGTAGGTCGACGGGTCGTCGGGGTCGCCGCAGACGATCGGCAGGTTCCAACTGAAGGTCTCGGCGGCGGCGTCTGCACCGTGTTCGGCCAGCTCGAGGATCTGGCCGTGTTTGTTGTCGTTGCGTGGGTTCGCCTCGTCCGCGGGCGGCTGGCCCGTTGCTCCTCGTCGTGAGTTGTTCGTCAATGCGACGTAGACCTTGCCGTTGTGCGGGTTGGGCTCGATGTCTTCCGGCCGGTCCATCTTGGTCGCACCGGCTCGGTCAGCCGCGATCCTGGTGTGCACCAGCACCTCATCGATCGACATGCCGTCGATCATCGACGTCGTGCCGCGTGCGAGTGGGAGCCAGCGGCCGGTGCCGTTGAACGCGCCGTCGCTGGGCAGCGAGCCCGATCCGTCGATCTCGTCGGCGCTGGTGAACGCGAACTGCGCCGCGTACAACGTGCCGGACTCCAGCAGCTGCCGGTTGTGCTCACGGTCCGCGGCGGAGCTGCCGGTGCGGAACCTGCGGTCGGAGACGAACTTGTACATGTAGTCGAAGCGTTCGTCGTCACCCATGTAGGCCGCGACGCTGCCGTCCTTGGTGACGACGATCGTGGCGCCCTCGTGCTTGAGCCGGCCGAGCGCGGTGTGCTTGCGCGGCGTCGAGTCCGGATCGTACGGGTCGACCTCCACAACCCATCCGAACCGGTTGGCCTCACGGGGGTGCTTGGCGAGATCGAACCGTTCGTCGGCCTTGTCCCAGTGCCGGTTCCCGTCGGGGTAGCGGTCGGTGGTGTTGATGCCGTACCGCGCCAGCGCCGGCTTCTCCGCTGCCGGTGCGCCGTTGCCGCCGACGAAGTATTGGTTGAAGTTCTCCTCGCCCGACAGCACCGTCCCCCAAGGAGTCATGCCGCCGGCGCAGTTGTTCAGCGATCCCCGCACTCGCAGCCCACGCGGATCGGCGGCCGTACGGAGCAGCTCGGAGCCTGCGGCCGGACCGGTGAACCGCATCGGGGTGTCGGCGGTGATCCGGCGATTGCAGCGGCGCCGCCCGTTCTGCACGACGCGCCATTCGCCGGAGTCACCGACGCGCTCGACCTCCACCACACTCATCCCGTGCGCGGCCATCGCGATCTGGATCTGCTCGACCGTGGCGGCCGCACCGTCGGTGTAGCCGCGGAACATCAACTCCTCGTTGGTGTACTCGTGGTTCACCACCAACAGCCCCTGCGTCCCGCGCCGATCCAGGGGCAGCACGACGAGGAAGTCATTGTTGTAGCCGAACTGCTGCCGCTGCGCCTGCGGTGACTGCCCGTCGATGTCGAAGTCGGGTGCGCCCGGCAGGACCGGATCGCCCCACCGCACCAGCACCGAGTGCTCATACCCGGCCGGGACCACGACCGCGTCCAACCTGTTCGGCGGAACCGGCGTGAACGTCGGCGCACCATCAGCCGACGACGGTGACCCCGGGCTCGCCGACGCCGGAGCCGCACCCGCGACTACCCCCGCGCCCGCACCGATGACGACGGCTCCGGCGGCCGCGGCCCGCAGGATCCCGCGGCGGGACACCTCAGTGCGGACCAGATCACCGAAGTAAGGGTTGTCCGAGGTGTTCGGCGCCGGATGCGCGCACGCGTTGCCGCACCGGTAGAGGCAGGTCATCGCGCTACGGCCCGAGCCGTGGACTGACATGGGCAACAATCGACGATCGCTGGCGGACGTCATCGTTTGGTCCTCTCGGGGTCCTTCATACCGACACATCTGAGATGGACGCTAGCAATCGGATCGATATCGATCTATGTGTTTCGGTGGCCCGTCGGCGTCGATCAGATGAACGGAGAGAACGGGAGCGCCGGACCACCACCGGCCTGGGACGTCAACGCCTGCTGAACGATCGATGCCGAACCACCATGAGCATCCGGCCAGGCAGGCGAGGACATAGACTTCTCCCTATGCGAGGAGCCGCGGCCAGCCAGGACGACACCCCCCAGCAGGTGTCTGCCCAGCCACTCGACCGCGACGACGCCGAACGTCTCGCCCGCCTCCTCAAGGTCGTCTCCGACCCCACTCGACTGCAGCTGCTCAGCATGATCAGCGACAGCCCCACAGGGGAGGCCTGCGTGCTCGACCTGACCGAGCCACTGGGGCTACGGCAACCTACGGTCAGCCACCACCTCAAGATGCTCGTCGAAGCCGGCATCCTCCAGCGCGAGAAGCGGGGCAGCTGGGTCTGGTACTCCATCGTGCCCGACCGGCTGACCGCCGTCGCCGACATCCTCCGCTGAGTTCGCCCTCACTCCGAGCCAATGAGCTCGAGGCGGTCGGCGATCTCGGCGACAGCTGACTTCGCGGTACGGCCGGCACCGATCAAGGTGGCCGAGGCAGCACCCGTCCAGTCTCCGTAGCCGAGGAGGTACAGGCGGGGTTCGTCCACCGATCGTGTGCCCACGGTCTTGGGTACGCCGTGGTGATACTCCAGGCTCAACGGTTCGAGGTGGTGCAGGCTGGGGCGGAAGCCGGTGCACCAGATGATCGCGTCGCAGGGGTGTTCGGTTCCGTGGTCCCAGGTGACCCCGCCGCGGGTAAGCCGCTGGAACATGGGGGGCGCGTGTAGGACGCCGCGCTCGCGGGCGTCGAGCACGCTGGGCACCATGACGATGTCCCCCAGCCCGCCTACACCGGCGGTGTCGGCGCCATCGCGTTGTGTGGCCTCTCGCCGGGTGGCGACGTCGAACAGGATGCGGCCGTCGACGTCATCGGGCATGAAGCGAGGTGGACGTTGGGTGACCCAGAGGGTGTCGGCCACAGTGGAGACCTCGGCCAGGATCTGGGCTGCGGAGTTACCTCCCCCCACGATCACCACGCGCTGACCGTGGAACGGCTCGGGGGAGGAGTACGACACGGTGTGCAGCTGGCGGCCCACGAAGTCGTGGCTACCTGGGTACTCGGGGAGGTAGGGCGTATCCCAGGTGCCGGTGGCACTGATGACGATCTTGGCCCGCCAGGTACCTCGGTCGGTCTCGACCGCCAGGAGTGGGCCGGCGGCACGGACGCCTCGCGCCTGGACCGGCCGGTGGATCGGGAGCTCGTACCGTTGCTCGTACGTGCCGAGGTAGCGGACGACATGCCCGGCGGTGGGGAACGTCTCGCCTTCTTGGTGCGGCATCCACCAGCCAGGCAGTGGACTGTACTCGGCTGGGGAGAACAACTGCAGCGAGTCCCAGCCGTGTTGCCACGCACCTCCCGGCCGGTCGTGCGCGTCCAGGATGTCGAAGCTCACCCGGGCGCGGCGGAGGTAGTAGCCGGCGGCAAGTCCCGCCTGACCGCCGCCGATGACGACCACGTCCGATGTCCCGGCCACGTCTGCCGCCCGCTCAGGCGCCGATGACGCTGAGCCAGCCGGCAAGGGCGAGCAGGGTGACCAGCAGGACCGGGATGGTGAGCACGATGCCGGTGCGGAAGTAACGACCCCATCCGATGTGCATGCCCTTGCGATCTAGTACATGCAGCCACAGCAGGGTAGCCAGGCTGCCGATGGGGGTGATCTTCGGGCCGAGGTCGGAGCCGATGACGTTGGCGTAGACCATCGCCTCGTGCGTGAGCCCGGTGGCACCGACCGCGTCGATGGCCAGTGCGGCGATGAGCACCGTGGGCATGTTGTTCATGATTGACGAGAGCCCGGCGACCACGTAGCCGGTGCCGAGAGCCGCAGTGAGGTCGCCGTGGTCGGCGAAGAAGCCGAAGACCTTGGCCAGCTCACCGGTGAGCCCCTGGTTGCGGAGGCCGTATACGACGAGGTACATACCGATGCTGAACAGCACGATCTGCCACGGCGCTTCCCTGATGACCTTGCCTACGGGGATCTGCCGCGGCGCGGTCAGACGGTGGTCGTCAGCGGCCGAAGCTTCCGGCGCGCTCGCGGCTTGCTCCGCCCTCACCATCACCGGTGCAGGACGGCGGGTCAGCTGCGGGAACAGGAAGGCGGGCCTGCGTGCCGCGACGGCGATCAAGATCAGCGCACCGCCTCCGGCCACCACGGACAGCGGCACGCCCACTGGGTCCGCGCCGAAGTAGCCGACCAACAGCAACACGAGCACGACCCACCCGGCGCGGAAGGTCAACCGGTCGGTGATCGCATCCGCCGGTCGCCGCAGGGCGGTCACGTCGTAGGTCTTCGGGATCGAGCGGCGGAAATAGAGCACCAACATGGCCAGGCTGGCTACGACGGAGACGATCCCCACGGGGACCATGACCGCGGCGAAGCGGGCGAAGCCAATGCCGAAGAAGTCGGCGGAGACGATGTTGACGAGGTTGGACACGACCAGCGGCAGGCTACCGGTGTCGCTGATGAACCCGGTCGCCATGACGAACCCAAGCGATGCCTTCGGTGAGAACCGCAGGGCGAGCATGATCTGCATGACGATCGGGGTGAGGATCAAGGCGGCACCATCGTTGGCGAACACTGCGGCGATCGCCGCCCCCAACAGGACGATCAACACGAACAGCGCACGCCCGCGGCCACGGCCCCAGCGCGCGACGTGCAGGGCGGCCCACTCAAAGAAACCACACTCGTCGAGCACCAGAGAGATGATGATCACCGCGACGAACGCCAGCGTCGCATTCCACACGATACCCACGACGGTAGGCACGTCGGAGAGGTGCACCACCGTCGTCAGCAGAGCGACCACCGCGCCGCCGAGGGCGCTCCAGCCGATGCCCAGTCCCTTGGGCTGCCAGATCACCAGAGTGAGCGTCGCCGCGAAGATGAGGATTGCTGCCACGGTCATGGCGTTGGCGGCCTCCTGTGCTCGTTCGCTCGGCGCGATCCTCTCTCTCGACACTACATCGATAGAAGCTGATGAATCTATGAGAATTGATGTGAGCTACACAACCTCCGATCGCCTGCGGCGGAACAAGAACCTGAAAACCATGGAAATCCGGCTAGACAGCGATCATCTGGGGCCTTGACGGGAACCAGTACTCGGTGTCTGATCAAAATATGTCGACTTCATCAACCGCACTTGCCGATGAAGGCGAAGTCGGACATACCACGGACGCCGACCCCGATATCGCCGAGGCAACCGTGCGGCTCTTCGGCGACCCACTTCGCGCCAAGATCGTGCGGTTGCTTGCCGACGAACAGATGTGCACCTGCCACCTCGTGGAGGAAACGGGCGCACGGCAGTCCACGATCAGTCATCACCTGCGTATCCTCCGTGAATCCGGCTTTGTTGCCGCCGAGCCCCACGGTCGGTACACCTACTACCGGCTGCGTCCCGAAGCGCTCAACACGCTGATCGCAGCCATCGCAGGAATGGCCGTGCAGGCACAACGAGCACAGACGCTGCGTAGGCCGTGCACCTGACGCGGCGCCACGTCACATCGAAATCTGCCGATCCGACGGTAGACATCGCGAACTTGCAGGTGAACACCAGGTGAACCTCGTCGCCCGGACTCGACGAGGCGCATAGACGTCCGTCAACATAGACGTATGCTAACCTCTGGTGCCGCGGGTCCACCGCTGGACCGTGCCTCCGCCGAGGAGCGGTCGGCGCAGATGCGGGCATTGGCGGATCCGGTCCGGCTACGGATCCTCAGCTTGGTGCTGACACATCCATCCGGCGAGATCCGCCGCGGCGAGCTCGCCGACGCATTCGAGCTGACCGGCCCCACCGTCACCCATCACTTGACGGTGCTGTGCCGGGCGGGCCTCCTGGAGCGAGAACGTCACGGCACCGGGGTGTACTACCGTGCTACCCACCGCGCGCTTGCGCACTACGCCACCCTCATCGCGCCGTCAGTCACGGAGGCGAACCAACTCGACCCGGCCAGAGTGCGCACGATCGAACCGGCGGACCCGCTGCACCGCGCGGTACTCGACCGGATCGCTGACCAGCTCGCTAGTCGTTTCGCTGGGGTGTTCTCGCCCGAGACGGTGGCCAGATATGTGCACGAGAGCTACGAGATGCTGGCGTCCCGGGCCCGGATCCGGCGTTTCCTGCCCTCACTGACGGCGAACTTCGCCGCCGAACGACTGGCTGCACTCGCCCAAGCCGAGGGCCAACGTCCCAACACCTGCCCTGAAGTGCTGTTCGTCTGCGTCCAGAACGCCGGTCGCTCCCAGATGGCCGCCGGCCTGCTCGAGCAGGTCGCCGGTGACCGCGTGCACGTCCGGTCGGCCGGCTCGACCCCCGTCAGCGAGTTGGCCGAGACAGTCTGGCAGGTGATGGACGAGGTCGGCGTCCACATGGGTCGGGAGTTCCCCAAGCCACTCACCGACGAGGTCGTTCGCGCTGCCGACTACGTCATCACCATGGGCTGCGGTGACGCCTGCCCCGTCTTCCCCGGCAGGCGCTATCTCGACTGGCCGATCCCCGACCCGATCGGCCAGCCGCTGGACCGTGTCCGTAAGATCCGCGACGCCATCGACGAACGCGTCCATCAGCTGGCGACCGACCTGCTCGGCACGACGGCGTGAACATGCAGTGAACGTCACCTAGGAAGGCCTCATGACACGCCTGGTCATCATTGGCGGTAGCGACGCAGGAATCAGCGCCGGGCTACGCGCCCGCGAACTCGACCCGAGCATGGAGACCACGCTGGTGGTCGCCGACGCGTACCCGAACTTCTCGATCTGCGGCATCCCGTACTACGTCTCCGGCGACGTCACGGACTGGCGGCACCTCGCCCACCGCACCCGGCACGACCTGGAGAACGCCGGACTCGACCTGCTACTGGACCACACGGCACACCGCATCGACTCTGCCGCCAAGACGGTGACCGTGACCGGCCCAGCCGGCGACGAGCAGTTGCTCGGCTACGACCAGTTGGTCATCGGCACCGGCGCCATCCCAGTGCGGCCACCGATCCGTGGACTCGCCGAACTCGGCCCCGCCGACGGGGTACACGTCCTGCACACCATGGGCGACACGTTCGCCGTGATGGAGTCGCTCGAACGCCGCCAGCCACGCACCGCGTTGGTCGTCGGTGCGGGCTACATCGGGTTGGAGATGGCCGAGGCGCTCACCGCGCGGGGAATCCGGGTCACCCAAGTCGAACAGCTCCCCGAGGTCCTACCCACCGTGGACCCGGAACTGGGCGCGCTGGTGTGTGCCGAACTCACGGGTCACGGCGTCGACGTCGTGACCGGAACCCGCGTCACGGACATCACCAGAGAAGGTAACCGGCTGCACGTCGACGGTGACCACTACTTCACCCGTGACGTCGACCTCGTTCTCGTCGTCGGCGGCGTCGCGCCGGACACCGCACTGGCCGAGACCGCCGGTGTCTCGCTCGACGTCCGCGGCGCGATCGTCGTGGACGAGCACATGCGCACCGGGGTGCCGGACGTCTACGCTGCCGGCGATTGTGTGGTCACCCATCACCGACTGCTGGGTACGACGTACCTGCCGCTGGGGACTACCGCGCACAAACAGGGTCGGGTCGCCGGCGAGAACGCCGTCGGTGGCGACCGCGCGTTCGCCGGCAGCCTCGGCACCCAGGTGGTGAAGGTCTTCGACCTCGCCGTCGCCCGCACCGGGCTACGCGACCACGAGGCCCGTACGGTGGGCTTTGCACCCGTCACGGTGGGCAGCGTCGCCGACGACCACAAGGCCTATTACCCCGGGGCGCAGCCCATCACCGCACGTGTCACGGGCGACGCCGAGACGGGCAAGCTGCTCGGCGCCCAACTCGTCGGCCCCATTCCCACCGCGGTAGCCAAGCGCATCGACACATTCGCCACCGCCTTGTTCGCCGGCCTGGACGTCGACACGGTCGCCGAGCTGGACCTCTCCTACACCCCGCCCCTGGGCAGCCCGTGGGACGCCGTCCAGATGGCCACCCAAGCCTGGGTCCGCGACCACCTCGAGACCGAGGCTGCACTGCCGGAGTCAGTGGCGAACGTGCCGGGATGACGCGGGCACCGGTCCATTCCGGTCAGGTGGCACCAGTGCTCCAAGCCCCGCATGCAGCATCGCCGACAGCAGCGCTTCCCGATGTACCACGGCGAGCAGCCGGGCGCTGTGCACTGCGCTCGCCAGCGCAGCGTTCGCCGGTCCTCGCCGGTACAACCATGTCGATACTCGGCGCGCGACCGCGTGGCCTGTGCGACGTCGTAGGCGAGTCGAACGGCGCGAGGCACGGCGCAGATGCCGGTCGAGGTTTCGCCGGCGACGGTTGGGCAGGCCCGATACCGGCACCATCCGACCAAGGGCAGCGGCCACCACATCCGACGCCGACCACGGCCCGTCCCCTGTCGCACCGACCAGTCTTGGCGCGACGTCGACGAGACCCTGTCGTGTCGCATCGTCGAGGTCGTCGTTGACAAGGCGCGCCAGCGTGGCCAGCACCGGCTCCATGCAAAGAGGTTCGTCGGTGAACGGCTCACCGGCCAAGACCGACACCCACTCGGTCAGACACATGCCATCACTGGGATGCAGATGCGTCCCTGGTCGAAGTACCGGAATGGCGTTCATCAGACCACCAGGTCGAGAAGGAGGTAACAGACCGCGGCCACACCGCCGGCACCGGGGAGCGTGCACACCCACGCGGTCAGGATGTTGCCCGCCACACCCCACCGGACCGCGGACAACCGCCTCGTCGCGCCCGCGCCAGCGATCGCCGAGGTGATGGTGTGCGTGGTCGAGACCGGGACACTGAACACGAACGCCGTCGTGTAGAGCACAGCTGCTCCACTCATCTCCGCGGCGAAGCCCTGCGGCGGCTCCAGGTGCACGATGCGGCGGCCGAGCGTGCGCATGATCCGCCAGCCACCTGCCCACGTGCCGGCCGCGAGGGCGACCGCAACCGAGATGATGACCCACAGCGGCACGTGGAAGTCGTCCTGCAAACCGACGGTGACGAGCGCGAGCACGATCACGCCCATCGTCTTCTGCGCATCCTGAAGACCGTGCCCGAGCGCCATCGCCGCCGCCGAGATCGCCTGCGCGAACCGGAACCCGCGACCCACCGGGCCAGGCGCACGATTGCGGAAGATCCACATGATGGCGAGCATCACGCCGAACGCGAGGGTGAAGCCGACCAGCGGGGAGAGGATCATCGGGATGACCACCTTCTCCCCCACCCCGGCCCAGTGCACCAGCGTGCCGGACGCCAACGCCGCGCCGACCAGGCCGCCGATGAGCGCGTGCGAGGACGACGACGGCAGCCCGAACGCCCACGTCAAGATGTTCCACGCGATCGCACCAACCAGTGCGGCCAGCACCACGACCAGACCACCCTCCGTCGCCGGCGTGGCGATGATCCCGCTGCCCACCGTCACCGCGACACCCGTACCGAGTAACGCGCCGACGAAGTTCATCACCGCCCCCAGCGCCAACGCCACCCGCGGCGTGAGCGCACGCGTCGAGACGCTGGTCGCGATCGCGTTCGCCGCGTCATGGAACCCGTTGGTGAAGTCGAACACCAACGCCACCGCGACGATGACCGCCAGTTCCACCCACTGCATCCAGGTCACCGACCACCACAGAGAGTCGCCATAGACAACAATCTATGTCTCGTGCCTCTCGTACGCCAGGACCTACATACCGGCAACAGATACTGCGTTCGCACGTCACACAGGGCCGGTCGGATTCCATGTCCGCGGACAGTGGTGGTACTAGCCAGCGAAGGGCAGGCGCCTTCCGCATCTGGGTTCGTACACCACTTCATGGGTTCTAACACCCGCCCACTGGACGGCTACGAAGCCGGAGCGCAAAGCCACGTAACCGGCTCGCGCCGAGCGAGAAGGACGAGTTGTTCAACCAGGTCCTCAGTGGACAGACTACCCAGCGGGAAGCGACCGAGCGGTGGGGCGCTCTCGGGAGCAGGTCGAGAGTGGCGTCCGGCAGAGTGGTGTACGGCTCCTGGTGAGCGTGTCGCTGCCGATGTAGGTGACGGCCACCGGGTGGTCCTTCGAGTGATCTCTCACAACCGACTCGAAGAAGGCCACTACGGCGACACCGTCACCCTCAGTATCGACCCTGCTCGTCTGCTCGAGGAACAGCTGGCGCAGGCGTCGCCTGACTTGCTGCGCGAGTTGCTCAGCATGTTCATCAACACGCTGATGTCCGCGGAGGCCGACGTGGTGTGCGGCGCTGCCTACGTCCGTGACCGTCACCCGCGTGGAGATCGCCGACCAACTCGAGGAGGCCTTCGCCTACCCGCCGGCGAGCAAGGACGACCTCATCGCCTACGCCCTCGCCCGGCACGCCCGTCCGGAAGTGATCGCCACCCTGTCCGGCCTGCCCGAGCGCAGCTACCGCTCGCTCATGGACCTGTGGCCGCATTTGGCCGAGGTGCCGGTTGACCATTGAATCCCGACATCGACACCAACCACGCCTACTGATCCCGCGAACAGCGGGCCGCCGCGGTCGTGAACCGTCGCGATTGACACGTCTCGCCGACGCCACCGCCCACGCGCTCGCGAACGTGGTATCAGCGCACGGACTGGTCGGCGTGGCAGGCGACCTCGACCGGCGGGGCCGCATCCGCACAGCAGAGCTCTGCCGCAAACTCGCCCGCCGCGGCATCACGTCGGTCGACCACAGCCCCCGACGACCTGTCCGCCATGACCGAGGTCTGCCGCAGATCGTCGACGCAGCCACCGTCCTCCTCGTCGACGCGGCCTCCCAGCACGGTCTCGCCGCGCATCTGGCAGTCATCCACGGACTGCCGCTGGTTGCCTTACCGCTTCATGACACGCCTGCCGGCACGGAGAAGACGTACCAACCGGTGATCCGGGCACGCGGCGCTGACCTCGCGACCGGGCACGAGGTGACTCTGTCCGGGGTCGAGTTCCTCCCCGCGTCCGCCGACACGTGTCGGCTCGCGATCCACCTCGCCGATCACGGACACGCGCGCCGGCACAGGCTGGCACCGGGATCACAGCTCCGGATCATGCCCCACCCTGACGAGCTGGCCATCGAGATCGAGCCGCCCGGCGCGGACAAATGGACGAGCCAGGCGCGGGCCGTCACCGTGATCCCCGTATGGGGCAGCCATACCGTGCTGCGCGACGGCATCCCGGTCGCCGACCTCCAGACACCGTTGCACCTGAACATGCGCGACCATCTCGAGCTCCACCTCGCCTGACCACAGCATCACCGAGCCCGGTGCAGTGATGGCAGGGTCAGCGCGGCGGCCGCGATGACGAGCTGCAACACGGCGAGCACGGCGAACGCGCCACCGTAACCGGCGGCGATCGTGTGCGGCGTGCCGGCCTCGGGCCGCATCGTGGTTGTAACGAGGACGGCGAGACCGAGCGCGCCACCGACCTGCTTGGCAGTGTTCATCACGCCGGACGATGCACCCGCGTCACCGGAGGCGACACCGGTGGTGACGGTCGCGGTCAGCGGCGTGTTGAGCAGCCCGCCGCCGAACGTGTAGACCGCCGCGGGTCCGAGGATGCCGGTGAGGTAGCCGCTGTCGGCGGTGATCCGGCTCTGCCACCAGAACCCAGCGGCGGCGAGTAGGACACCGGCGACGATGAGCGTGCTCGCGTCGAAGCGCTCCATCAGCTGTGGCGCGAGGCGCGCGCCGACGATGCTCATCACCGCGTGCGGTAGGAACGCCAGCCCGGTCTGCAACGGTCCGTAGCCGAGCACGTCTTGCATGTAGAGCGTGAGGAAATACCACATCGGCACCTGCAGGCAGGCACCGGCGAGCAGCATCACGACATTGCCCGTGCTGATCGCCCGCACACGGAACAATCGCAGCGGCACCAGCGGGACGGCCGCGACGCGTGCCTCGACCAGAACGAAGCCGACCAGCGCGACGGCGCCGGCCAGCAGCGGGATCACCGTCGTCGGGACGGTCCAGCCACCGTCCTGCACCTGGGTGATGCCGTAGGTCAGCGACGCGAAGCCGAGCGGCGCGAGCAGGGCGCCCGGCACGTCCAGCTCGCGCCGCTGCCTCGCTGGGCCGTCGGGGGCGAGCGTGCGCGCGGCGACCAGGATCGCGACCGCGCCGATCGGCACGTTCACCAGCAACGTCGCCCGCCAGGACAGGACCTGGGTGAGCGCGCCGCCGACGATGTTCCCCGCCGCGCCGCCCGCGATGCTCACCGCCGTCCAGGTCGCCAGGGCTCGAGTGCGGCTACAGCCCTCGGGGTACGCGGTGGTCAGCAACGTGAGCGTGGCGGGTGCGAGCACCTCCGCGCCAAGCCCCTGCGCGGCACGCGCAGCGACGAGCGTCCACGGACCGGCCGCCAGCCCGCCGGCGAGGCTCGCCGCGGAGAACACGCCGATGCCGGCGACGAAGACCCGCTTGTGCCCGTGCAGGTCGGCGAGCCGACCACCGAGCATGAGCAGCCCGCCGAACGCCAACGCGTACGCCGTGACGACCCACTGCAGCCCGCCGGGACCGAACCCCAGTCCGGTCCGCATCGACGGCAGGGCCACGTTGACGACCGACACGTCGAGCACCACGACGAACAGCCCTACGCAGGCGAGCCCGAGCACACCGCCGCTATCGACACGCGCCCGCATGCGCGGCGCACACAGATCGCCGACGGACTCGTGCGCGTCCTAGCCCGCGACGGCATGCCTGCCGTCACCATGCGGTCGGTCGCCGCCGAAGCGGGCGTATCACTGCGCCTCGTGCAGTACTACTTCGACACCAAGACGCAGCTGTTGGCGGGAACGCTCCGACACCTGGAGCGGCAGAGCAACGAACGCTGGACAGCGAAGCTCACCGCACTCCCCCAGCCGGTGTCGGCGCGTGACTTCGTCGAGACGTTCCTCGACGAGGCGCTGCCCACCGACGAGCAGGGCCGCACCTTCCACCTCGCCGGCACCTCCTACGCCGTGCTGACGATGACCGACCCCGGCCTCGCAGGCGAACCCGTCGTCGCCGGACTGACCCAGCTGACCAGCAGCTCGCCGACGCCCTCCGGCACGCGCAGCACACCGGCGAGCTGGCAGCGGACCGCGACCCCGACCGCGAGGCGGCGCACCTGGTGGCGCTCAACCACGGCCTCGGCACCATGGTCCTGGTCGGCAAGCACACCGTCGACGAGGTTCGTACGGTCTTGCGCACCCACCTCGACCGGCTGTTCGCCGCCTAGCGCGCGGCGGTCGCGGACTCGGTCGAGACGGCAGTCGGTGGCCGGTGTGCGGTGACCTTCGTGGTCAGCAGCACGATCAGCATCACCAGCGCAACTCCGCCGGCGGCGAGGAAGCCGATCGAGTAGTCGGTGGCGGCGATCAGCGGCCCGGCTATGAGTGGCGAGACGAACTGCCCGGCGAACATCGACGTACCCTGCAGAGACGTCGCGCGACCACGCTGTTCGGGCGCGACGGCGTCGGCGAACAGCACCGTCAGCGCCGGCATGGCAAGGGCATTGCCGGCGCCGGCGAGGGCCGGTGCGAGCAGCAGGAGCACCGGCTGATCGACGCGAGCGTAGATGACGAACGCGAGCATCCAGCAGCCGGCGGCGAGCCGCGTGACCGCAGCGACGCTCAACCGAGACCGCAGCCGCCCATACAACAGGCCGATCAGGCTCGCGACCACTGCCCCCAGGGTCACGGCGTAGACGGCGACCAGGAACGTCGAGGTGATGCCGATCTGTTCCAGTCGCTTCGGCAGGAACACCGCGGGCACGTACATCATCACGCCGGTCGCGAGGACCAGTCCGCAGAGGCCGAGCAGCACGGGATGCGCCCGCATCAGCCGCAACGCACCGCCTCCGGAACGCTCCGCGCCCACCGCGGTCACGTCCTTCGGCATCGCCAGCAGCACCGCGACGCCGAGCGGGACGCCGACCAGGTACACGGCGAACGAGGCGTGCCACGAAATGTCGCCCAGCGCACCGGCGAGCAGCGGCCACACCAGGCCACCGACGGTGGTCGCCGTGGTGCGCCAGCCCATCACCCGGTCGCGCTTCGCCGCCTCGTACAGCGAGAGGAGGGCGACGGTCGTCGCCGTGAACACCACGGCTGCGCCGAGCCCGAGCACGAACCGGCTGGCGATCAATGCGGGGTAGCTGGTGACCAGCAGCCCGGAACCACCGCCCAGGCCGTACAGCACCAGCCCCGCGGTCAACGGCACGCGGACTCCGCGCCTGTCCACGAGCCGGCCGACCAGCGGGCTGGTGACCGCGATCGTCAGGCCGTGCGTGGTGATGATGAAGCCGGCTGCGGTGCCGGAGACACCGAGGTCGTTCTGGATCACGGCGAGGACAGGAGCGACCGTCGCTCCAGCCATCACTCCCAGCGTCGACGCCAACAGCAGGGTCCACAGAACCAGGGTCCGCCGGCTCAACAATCTGCCACTCATTAGCATAAGCGTTTGATAAGCTCAAACTAACCGCAAGCTTCAACCAGCGATAGGCAGTTTGCTAGTATGAACGTATGATCGAACCGGTCGCGACGGACCGTGCGCTGCCGCTGCGCGAGCGCAAGAAGCTGCGTGTCCGCCGCACGCTGTCGGAGACGGCACTCCGCCTATTCATCGAGCAGGGCTTCCACCAGACCACCCTGGAACAGCTGGTAGACGAGGCAGAGGTGTCGATGCGGACGTTCTTCCGCTACTACTCCGGCAAGGAAGCCGTCGCCATTGCCGCCGAGGAGGAGTTGTGGGACGCCTACCTCGACGTGGTCGCCGACACCGACGCCGACGGCAACGTCCTTGACGCGCTGCGGCACGCGCTCGTCTCGGCGCTGAACGGCATGGACGACGACTGGGAGCGCCGCTTCATCGCGACCAGGGGGCTCGCCGGCCGTACCCCAGAGCTCCGTGAGTACAGCGCGCTCACCAGCATCAGAATCCAAGAGCACCTGGTCGACGCGCTCGAGACCAAGCTCGGCATCGACAGCCGCAGGGATGTCCGGCTCCGCCTCGTCTGCGAGTTCGCCATGAGCGCCTGGCGGTGCGGCGCGAAGAACTGGGTCCGCGGCCTGAAATCGCAGGCCCGCACCGGCCGGGGGAAGCCCGACGCAACCGAACGCCGGGCCCTGCTCCGCCGAATCGAGGAGGCGTTCGACGCCATCCCGTCAGCAGTGACACTCTCCGACGCAACGCGCTGACACGTCGAGTCCAGTAGAGCAGGCGGCGCAACTCAAGAGCGCCTGGCACGACCATGCGCGAAGAGAGGTCAGCACAGGTGACGGACTCAGCAGCGGCGTTCCAGCTGCTACGAGGGCATGGATACGCTCCCGCACCCCGTTCCACTGCGAAGCTCGAATACAACCTCGCACTGTCGAGGCCCAGACATCCCATCGTCTCCCTTGTCGCCGCCACCTCCTACCGGGCAAGGCATCCTCGCCGCTAGGGTCTCACCCCTCCGCAGTCGAACGAGCCGCTGCATCGCCTCCGAAGACCCGGTACGCTCACCGCGATGGAGCGCGAACGGGGACAAGAGCGACTGGCCGCGTTCGGCACCGAGCTGATCGCGATCCACGACCACCTCCGTCAGGAACTGGCCACCGTCCGACAGAGCCTGCAGGACGGCCACCATGACGGCCCTGGTCAGGTGCATTCGCTGGCGGCCCACTGTTTAGCGTTCTGCTCCGCGCTCGACCAGCACCACTCGGGTGAGGACAGCAGCGCGTTCCCGGCGCTTAGGCAGGAGTTCTCCGACCTCGCGCCGGTGATCACGAAACTCGAAGAAGACCGCGCCCTCGTCGCGTCGATCCTGCAGCGGCTGAACCAGCTCCTCGGCGAACTGCCAACCGACCCGGACGCGCAGGACACCGTGCGCGTCACGGGTGAGCTAGACGGACCCGCCGCGATCATCGAATCGCACTTCACCTTCGAGGAACGCACAATCGTCACCGCGCTCGATGCCCTGGACCGGCCAGACCTCACCGCGAGATCACTCTTCGGCATCAGCCCAGACTGCCGCTAGCAGGGCATCTGACCTACAGAACACCCGCATAGCGACGGTTCGCATTGTGCGATGAAAGTGGGCCGCCAGGGGATCGAACCCTGAACCCGCGGATTAAAAGTCCGCTGCTCTGCCAGTTGAGCTAACGGCCCCATCGCAGGGTATCGGGTGGGGGGTGGGGCTCGCAGGGTGGCAAGCGGTCAGATGGTGGCTCTCAGCAGGGTGGCCAGGCCGGCCGGGGAGAGGACGTGCTGGAGGGTGAGGACGGTGGCGCCGAGCACGCCGGCTTGTGGACCTAGGCGGCTGGTCTCCATCCGGAGGTTCCTCGTCGCCAGGGGCAGGGCACGGCGGTAGACGACGCCGCGGATGCTGGCGAGTAGCTCCTCGGACACCTGCGCCAGGGCACCGCCCAGGACGATCGCCGCAGGGTTGTAGAAGCTCACCAGGGATGCCAGCACCTCGCCGATGTGTTGGCCGGCTTCGCGCACCGCGTGCCGCGCGAGCACGTTCCCGTCCTCGGCCAGCCGGACGACGTCGTGGCTGTCGCTTACGTCCAGGCCCTGTTGGCTCAACGCCCGCACCAACGCGGAGCCGGACGCGACCGCCTCCACACAACCGGTGTTCCCGCAGTGGCACCTGGTCGACTCGTGGCCGGGGAGCTGGATGTGGCCGATGTCGCCGGCGGCGCCGTCGGTGCCGCGGTGCAGGTGGCCCTCGCTGATGATCCCGCAGCCGATGCCGGTGCCGACCTTGACGTACAGCAGGTACTCCACGTCCTGGCGCGCCCAGTACTCGCCGAGGGCCATGATGTTCACGTCGTTGTCCACGATCACCGGCGCGTCGAGCAGGTCGACGAAGTAGCCCGGTACGCGGTAGCCGTCCCAGCCGGCCATGATCGGCGGCCGTACGACGGTGCCGGTGGCGAACTCGACCGGGCCCGGCATGCCGAGGCCGACGCCGCGGACGTCCGTCACGTCGTTACCGGTCTCCGCGAGCAGCTCGCGGAACCCCGCCCACACCTGGCCGAGCACCGCCTGCGCGCCGTCGTTGACGTCCATCGGCTCGCTGAGCTCGGCCAGCAGGCTCGCGCCCAGGTCGCTGAGCGCCATCCGGACGTGGCTGGCGCCGACGTCCGCGGACAGCAACACACCGGCGCGCGGGTTCAACGACAGGCTGACCGGCGGCCGGCCACCCCTGGACGGCGACCGCCCCGCGTCGACGAGCAGCCCCAGGTCGAGCAGCTGCTCCACCCGCTGCGACACCGTCGACCTGGCCAGGCCGGTGTGCCGTGCGATGTCCGACCTGGACGTGGCCGTGCCCTGCGCGACGAGCGACACGATCGCGCTCAGCGCGGCCGGGTCCCGGCGCAGCACGGTGCCCTCAGCGCCTTCCATGCCGGCAGCATACTGAAGACGACTCTCTTAATCCAAAAACGAAATAAGTTACGCAGATCTTGCCCATAAGAGGCGCGCTTAATAGCTTCTGTTGTCAATACACGCCGGAAGGGACGGACAGCCGATGCGAGACGTGCGGGTCGGGATCGTGGGCGCCGGGTTCGCCGGCCGCATGCACGCGGAGACCGCACGGCGGCTCGGTGCGCGCGTCACGGCGGTGGCCGCCTCCACGCCGGAACGCGGCGCGCAGGTCGCCGCGTCGATGGCCGCGGCGCGCTCCTACCCGACGACGGAGGAGCTCGTCACCGCACCCGACGTGGACGTCGTGCACGTGTGCACCCCGAACCAGAGCCACCACCCGCTCACCCAGCTCGCCCTGGACGCCGGCAAGCACGTGGTGTGCGAGAAGCCGGTCGCCACGAACGCGGCGGACGCCATCGACCTCGCCAAGCGCGCCGCCGCGGCGGCGACAGTCACCGCGGTGCCGTTCGTGTACCGCTACTACCCGACCGCCTGGGAAGCGCGGCACCAGGTGCGCGACGGCGGTCTCGGCCCGATCCGGCTGGTGCACGGCTCGTACCTGCAGGACTGGCTGTCGGAGAG
The DNA here is from genome assembly GCA_009379825.1 of Streptosporangiales bacterium. Lineage (NCBI taxonomy): Bacteria > Bacillati > Actinomycetota > Actinomycetes > Streptosporangiales > Streptosporangiales bacterium. The sequence continues at coordinate 106,737 of WHTA01000007.1, read as the reverse complement.
CGCGGACATGAACTGGCGCGTCGACCCGGCCGCGGGCGGCGCGTCCCGCACGTTCGCCGACATCGGGTCGCACTGGTGCGACCTCGTCGAGTGGGTCACCGGGCAACGGATCGTCGAGCTCATCGCAAGGACGGAGATCCTGCTGCCGGAACGCAACCGTGCCGCCGGCCGGACGTTCGCGAAGAGCGTCCGTACGTCCGACAGTCAGTCCGTGCACACCGAGGACGCGGCGGCCGTGATCTTCCGTACCGAAGGCGGCGCGCTCGGCAACCTGCTCCTGAGCCAGGTCTCCCCCGGCAGGAAGAACCGGCTGTGGTTCGAGGTCGACTGCGCCGACGCCAGCATCGCGTTCAACCAGGAGGAACCGGAGTGGCTGTGGTCGGGCAGCCGCACTGCCAACCGGATGCTGCCCCGTGCCGCCGACAGCCTCAGCAGCGACGCGGCGCGCCTGGTCACCCTGCCGCCTGGGCACCCGCAGGGGTACGCGGACTGCTTCGCCGCGTTCCTCACCGACGTCTACGCCGCCATCGAGACCGGGGCACCTGCCACCTTCCCCACGCTCACCGACGGTGCCCGTACCGCCGTGCTCACCGACACCGTGCTGAACTCCGCCCGTCAAGGTCGCTGGATCGAGGTACCGCAATGAAGCTTGGATTCCTCACCGCCTGCCTGCCGTCCTGGCAGCTCGCCGACATCGCCGCCTGGGCGGCCGGCGCCGAGTACGAGGCGCTCGAGGTCGCCGCCTGGCCGCGCGTCGGCTCCCGCGCCTTCGAGGCGAGCCACATCGACGTCGCGAACTTCGACCGCGCCGCCGCCGACGACGTACACGCGCTCTTCGACAAGCACGGCCTCGGCCTCTCCGCCATCGGCTACTACGAGAACAACCTGCACGGCGACGAGAGCAGGCGCGAGCAGATCCACGAACACCTGCGGCACTGCATCGACGCCGCCTCGCTGCTCGGCTGCCCCTACGTCGGCACCTTCATCGGCCGCGACATCGGCAAGAGCGTGCAAGAGAACCTCGAGCTCGGCGAACGCATCCTGCCGCCGCTGACGAAGTACGCCGAAGACCACGGTGTACGCCTCGTCGTTGAGAACTGCCCGATGGAGGGCTGGCACCTGGACGGCTACCCGGCGAACCTGGCGTACTCACCGGAGCTGTGGGAGTGGATGTTCACCCTCGGCTTCTACCTGAACTACGACCCGAGCCACCTGGTGTGGCTCGGCATCGACCCGGTCACCGCACTGCAGCCGTACACCGACCGGGTACTGCACACCCAGGCGAAGGACGCCGAGGTGAACCTGCAGGCACGCAACAGGTACGGCATCTTCGGCAAGACACAGGAACGCAAGTCGCCGTGGGACATCGGCTGGTGGCGGTACCGGATCCCGGGGCTCGGCGACGTCGACTGGCGCCGGGTCGTCGACACCCTCTACGAGGGCGGGTACGAGGGCACCGTCTCGGTCGAGCACGAAGACCCGGTCTGGGGCGGCACCGACGAGCGGGTGACCCAGGGCCTGCAGATCGCGCACCGGACACTGCGCCCGCTCATCGTCGCCTAGCCGGCACACACCCCGGTCAACTCAACGAGGAGGAACCATGCGACGTGCAGCCGCAACGACGGGGCTCGCGTTTGTGACTGCGATAGGGCTACTCGCCGGGTGCACCGGCGGCGCCACCCAGTCATCCGGGGGGAACGAAGACACGCTGACCTACCTGATCGGGCAACCGGAAGACCCCGAGCAGGTGACGGCGATCAAGAGCCAGATCAAGAAGTTCGAGAAACAACACCCGGGCAAGCACGTCAAGCTCAATGTGATGCCCAACGACCAGCTGCGCACCGTGCTGCAGACGCAGTTGCAGAGCGGCAAGGGCCCGGACATCTTCAGCTACGACACCGGGCCAGGCTTCGCGGGTGTGCTTGCCGAGGCGGGTCTGCTCTACGACCTGTCCGACGCGTACAAGAAGAACGACTGGCCCATCTACGACTGGGCGAAGCAGCGGGTCACGTTCGGCGGGAAGGTCGTGGGCGTACCCGACCAGGTGGAGGAGATCGGCCTCTTCTACAACAAGGACATGTTCGCAAAGCACGGCATCGACGAGCCGAAGAACCTCGCCGACCTGGAGGCCGGCGCCTCGAAGTTGAGCAATGCCGGCGTCACCCCGATCGCGTTCTCCAACAAGGAGGGCTGGGAAGCCGGCCACGCACTAAGCGCGCCGTTGAGCAGCGCCGTCGGGCCGAAGGTGATGCAGGACCTGATCGAGGGCAAGAAGTCGTGGGACAGCCCCGAGGTCGTCGACGCCATCGAGCTGTTCTTCGTCGACTACCGCAAGAAGGGCTTTCTGCCGAAGAGCCCGAACGCGATCACGTACGACAACGCGAACGCGCTCCTCTACAAGCAGAAGGCCGGCATGACACTCACCGGTTCCTGGCTGGCACACGACATCGAGAAGTCCGCCGAGTTCGACGTCGGCTTCATGCCGTTCCCCTCGGAGTCCGGGCCCGGCTATCCGGCCGCCGGCCTCGGTTCCGGCACGTTCGTCTCGGCGAAGACCGCGAACCCCGACCTGGCCGTGAAGTATCTCGACTTCGTCCAGACGCAGGAGCACGGCAAGTGGCAGGTCGAGCAGATGAAGAGCATCCCCGCCTTCCCGGTCAAGACGGACGACGTGCAGGCGACCCCGCTCTTCCGGCAGATCCTGGACGACACGAGCTCGATCGCGTCCGGCGAAGGCAAGTTCGGCTACAACATCGACGTGCTGATGAAGCAGTCGTTCAACAAGGCCATGTGGGACGGACTCCAGGGCGTGCTCGTCGATCAGAAGACACCGAAGGAGTGCGCGGCGGACATGGCGGACGCGTACGAGAAACCAGGAAAGTGACGTGGCCGCAGTAAGGGAGGCCGGTGTCACCGCGACGCGGCGAGCAAAGGCGCGACTCGGCGTCTTGCTCGCCGCGCCCGCGATGGCACTCATGGCCCTCTTCTTTCTCTTCCCCTTGGTCAGCGCCGGCTACTTCTCGCTGACCAGCTGGAATGGGGTGGTGCCGCAGGCCCCGTTCGTCGGGTTGCGCAACTTCGTGGAGATGCTCACCGACGGCCAGGTGTGGCACGCACTCGCGAACAACGCCATCTGGATCGTCATCGGCACAGCGGCGCCGTTGGTCATCGGCCTGCTGCTCGCCGTGCTGCTCTGGAGCGGCGCAAGGGGCGTGCTCGCCTACCGGTTGGCGTTCTTCCTGCCCTACGTGCTCCCCCAGGTGGTGATCGGCATCGCCTGGACGTGGATCTACGACCCGGTGTACGGCTGGGTGAACAAGGTGCTGAACGCAATCGGGCTTGACGCCCTGGCACGCGGCTGGCTCGGTGAACCTGACACAGCGCTTTTCGCCGTGCTCGCGACGGCGATCTGGGCGACGTTCGGCTTCGCGGTGGTCATTTTCCTCGCCGCCCTGCAGAACGTCGACCTCGACCTGGTCGACGCCGCACGCATCGACGGCGCGAACGCGTTGCAGCGTCTCGTGCACGTCGTACTCCCACAGATCATGCCCGTCTTCCTGATGGTGACGACGGTGATCCTCGTCGGCGGCTTCAGCGTCTTCGACATCGTCTTCATCATGACCGGCGGCGGACCGGGCAACGCCACCGAGGTGCTCGGCACGTACGCGTTCGAGAACGCATTCACCCTGAACCGGGTCGGTTACGGCACCGCGCTGGCACTGATGGTCACGCTGCTCTCATTGCCGTTCGTCATCATCCTGAACCGGATGCAGCGCAGGCACGTACAGGAGAAGGCCGGATGACCATCACGGGTTCGAGTCGCCGACCCGGACAGACCCCGTCGACGAGTGCCGTAAGGCAGCTGGTGTTGCTGGCGTTCGCGTTCCTCTCACTGTTCCCGCCGCTGTTGATCCTCTCCACCGCCATCCGAACTCCCGAGGACGTACGGACGGCGCCGTTCGATCTGTTCACCTCGTTCAGCGTGGAGAACATCGCCGCGGCGTGGACGCGGGCGAACTTCAGCGAGTACTTCCTGAACAGCGTGCTGCTCGCGGTGCCGAGCACCGTGCTCGTCGTGGTGCTGGCGACCGCGGCCGGCTACGCGTTCGCGCGATGCGCGTTCTTGGGCAGGGACCTGCTGTTCTACGCGATGATGCTCGGGCTGCTCGTGCCGTTCTTCACCATCATGATCCCGTTGTACTTCCAGCTGCGTCAGCTCGGTCTGCTCGACACTCTGATCGGCGCGATCCTCGTGCTCACCATGACCCAGCTGGCGTTCGGCACGTTCATGATGCGGTCGTTCTTCATCGACATCCCGAACGAGTTCGAGCAGGCTGCCAGGGTGGACGGTGCGAGCGAGTGGCAGATCTTCCTGCACGTGATGCTGCCGTTCGTCCGCTCCGCCGCCGGCGCGCTGACGGTGTTCGCCTTCCTGCAGAACTGGAACAACTTCCTTGTGCCGCTGCTCTACCTGCCCGGTGGGGAGTACCGGCCGCTGACCGCGGGCCTGTACCTTCTTGCCAGCGGCCGCACACTGGACATCGGCCCGCTGGCTGCCGGCTCGCTGCTCACCGTGCTTCCCGTCATCGCCGTCTTCCTGGTCGCCCAGCGACAGCTGCTCCGCGGCTTCATGGCTGGCGCGGTCAAGGGCTGACTCCTACGAGAGAAAGGGATCCGTTCCATGGCCAAGGTGGTCAGGTTCGCGGCTGCACGCGAGGCGTCGGTCGTCGACGAGCCGGAGGCCGAGCTCGGCGCCGGCGACGTACGCATCCGCACCCTCTACTCCGGCATCTCGGCGGGCACCGAGCTGACGGCGTACCGTGGCTCCAACCCGTACCTCGACAAGCGTTGGGACCCCGAGCGGAGGCTCTTCGTCCCCGGCGACAGCACGCTCGCCTACCCGGTCGACGGTTGGGGCTACGAGGAGGTCGGCGAGATCGTCGAGGTCGGCGGCGACGTCCGTGACGTGCAGCTGGGACAGGTGGTGTGGGGCACCTGGGGTCACCGGGCGCTGACGACCAAGCCGGCGGAGTACGCGGCGCAACGCGTCCTCGCCCCGGGCATCGACCCGAAGGTGGGCATCTTCTCCCAGATCGGCGCGATCGCGCTCAACGTCATGCTGGACGCCGACATCCACGTCGGCGAGACCGTCGCCGTGTTCGGGCTCGGTGTACCCGGCCAGCTGGTCGCGCAGCTCGCCGCGCTGAACGGAGCCAGGGTCATCGGCGTGGACACCCTGTCTGACCGGTTGGCGAAAGCGCGGGAGCTCGGCGCCGACACCGTTCTCGACGCGACGAAGGGCGAAGTCGCGGAACGGATCCACGAGCTGACAGAAGGACGCGGCGCGGACGTGGCACTCGAGGTCAGCGGTGCGTATCCCGCGCTGCACGAGGCCATCAGGTCGGTGGCGTACAGCGCGCGGGTGGTCGCCGCCGGCTTCTTCCAGCGGGAAGGCATGGGCCTGGCGCTGGGGGAGGAGTTCCACCACAACCGCGTGCAGGTCATGTGCTCACAGATCTCCGGTGTCGCGCCGGCGCTGTCGTACCGCTGGGACACGTACCGGCTGCAGCGCACGGCGGTCGACCTCGCCGCCAGCGGCAAGCTCCAGGTGCTGCCGCTGATCAGCGAGGTCGTGCCCGTCGACGGGGCACCGGCAGCGTTCCGCGCGCTCGACGAGTCGCCGGCGAAGTCCCTGCAAGTCGTCATCGAGTTCTGAAGGAGAGTCGATGCCCATCCGCCTCGCTGCCCAGGAGCACATGCTCGAAGGTGCCGATCTGGTCGAGAAGTTCGAGTTCGCGCGCTCCGTAGGCTTCGACGGCATCGAGCTGCTCGGCAAGGGCGACGGCATCTTCGCTGCACGCCGCGACGAGCTCGCGGCCGCCAGGGAAGCCGGCGTGGTGATGCCGTCGGTCTGTGTGCAGATGGACCGCTTCATCGGCGACTTCGACCCCGACCGCAGGGCGCAGGCACGCGCCGGGATGAAAGAGCTGCTGTCGACGATCGCGGTCGCCGGCGGGTTCGGTGCCGTCACGCCCGCGGCGTACGGCCTGTTCTCCCGCCGGCTGCCGCCGTTCACGCCACCCCGGTCGCCCGAGGACGACAGGGCCGTGCTGGTCGAGGAGCTCACCGCGCTCGGCGAGCACGCCGCACGCGAAGGCACCGTGGTGTTGCTCGAACCGCTGAACCGGTACGAGGACCACATGGTCAACACCCTCGCCAAGGCCGCCGAGCTGGTCCGTGAGGTGAACCTACCGTCCGTACGTGTAATGGCCGACTTCTTCCACATGAGCATCGAAGAGGGCAACCCGGCGCAGAGCCTCAGGGACGTCGGACCGCTCATCGCGCACGGCCAGCTCGGCGACACCAACCGGCTCGAGCCGGGCGCCGGCCACCTGGACTGGGACGCCTGCCTGGACGCCCTCGCCGACATCGGCTACGACGGCTGGCTGGCCATGGAGTGTCGCCTCAGCGGCCCGCCCGCCGAGGTGCTCCCCCGCGTCGCGAAGCTGTTGAGGCGCTGAGCCGGCGTAACGCCGCGTGCTCGGCCTTGTCCGTCTGTTCTACAACGTGGTAAGACCTCCGACATGGACGACGGCCTGAGCATCGATGCTCCCGAGCAGGTGGACGCCCCGCTGACCGTGTGGGACATCGCGTTCGCATCCGCACGGCCGGACCGGCAGGGGGTGCCCGACTTCGTGACGGAAGTCGGCGTCACGTTCGACGCACCGCTGGCCGGCGATGTCGTCCTCGCGCTCCACGGTCCAGGGGTCTTCTCCCCCACCACCGCGACCAAGCACTCCGACGTGCGGTCAGGTAGCTCGGTCAGATCGCGCTGGCGATGGGCGGCACCGTTGCGGGCAGAGGCACCGCCGTACGACATGCAGCTGACTGCAACAGCCACGTACGGCCGGCCAGGTGACCGCAGATCGGTGACCGCTGCGCGCAGCGTCGCCGTGGTGCCGCCGCCGGCACCTGACAAGGACGTCTACGTCAGCGACCTGGACTTCTCCTGGGCGACCAACGGGTACGGCCCGATCGAGCGGGACGCGGCGAACGGCCAGCTGAGGCCCGGTGACGGCGGGCCGATCCGGCTGGACGGGAAGACGTACGAGAAGGGCATCGGGACCAACGCCCGCAGCGTCGTCGGCGTACATCTCGGCGGGAAGTGCACGCGCTTCACGGCCGTGGTCGGCATCGACGACGTGCGCGGCGGCGCCGGCAGCGTCCAGTTCCGGGTGCTCGGGGACGGGCGGGTGCTCTACGAGAGCCCCGTGCTTACAGGGAGTTCGGCCGCGGAGCAGGTATCCGTCGACGTCACGGGGATCGAGCAGCTCGACCTGGTCGCCGACCCCACGGCCGACGGGCAGGCCAACGACGGCGCCGACTGGGCGGACGCACGGCTGGAGGTCGGGCGATGAGCGTACGGCGCCTGTCCCGGCGACAGCTCCTCGGCGCAAGCGCCGGCCTCGCGACCGTCGCCGCGCTCGGGCGGCACCTGCCCGTCGCGGCCGCGACGGCGCGCGGCCAGGAGGGAGATCGGGTCCCGTTGACGACCGACTGGCTGTTCGGCGGCAGGTGCATCGAGGGCAGCACCCGTCCCGACTACGGCGACGCCGACTTCGAACGGGTCACGCTGCCGCACTCCGCCGTCGACCTCTCCTGGCGGAACTGGGACATCGAGGCGTGGGAACACCGGTGGATCTACCGCCGACACTTCCGGCCGCCGGACGACCTGGCGAACAAGCGCGTCTTCGTCGACTTCGAAGGTGCACTCAGTGCGGTGGCACCGACGGTCAACGGCACCGAGCTCGAGGAACACCTCGGCGGCTACCTGCCGTTCAGCTACGAGCTCACCGACCTCGTGCGCGAGGGCGACAACGTGCTCGCCGTCGTGCTCGACGGACGCTGGCTCGACGTACCGCCTTCCGGACACGAGAACGGCGCGATCACCGTCGACTACCTGCAGCCCGCCGGGCTCTACCGTGACGTGACGCTCCGCGTGGTGCCACAGGTGTTCATCGACGACGTGTTCGCCAAGCCGGTGAGCGTACTGTCCGCGAAGCGGCGGGTGGACGTCGAGTGCACGCTGGACGGCGCGAAAGCACTGCCAGGCAGTGCACGCGTCGAGGTGCGGCTCACCGACGGCGCCCGGGTAGTGGCCACCAGGTCGGTGCCGGTCGAGCTCGGCAAACCGGGGCGCACCACGGTCGAAGCGACGCTCGACGATCTCGGCGACGTAAGGCTCTGGGACGTCGACGACCCGCACCTCTACGACGTCACCGCGACGCTCATCGTGGACGACGAGCGGATGCACGAGTACGCCACGAGGATCGGGTTCCGCGACGCGCGGTTCGAAGCGGACGGGTTCTACCTCAACGGGCGGCACGTCAAGCTGTTCGGCCTCAACCGGCACCAGACGTACCCGTACACGGGGATGGCCATGCCGGACCGTGTGCAGCGTCGCGACGCCCAGATCCTGCGCAACGAGCTCAACTGCAACGCGGTTCGCTGCGCCCACTATCCGCAGTCCGCCGCGTTCATGGACGCGTGCGACGAGCTCGGCCTGCTGGTCTTCGAGGAGATACCCGGCTGGCAGTACGTCGGCGACGAGGCCTGGCAGGACCTTGCGGTACGCGACGTCGAGACGATGATCCGGCGCGACCGCAACCGCCCGTCGGTCGTCGTCTGGGGCGTACGGATCAACGAGTCGGCCAACTTCCCCGGCTTCTATGCCCGCACGGAGAAGGTGGCGAAGCAGCTCGACGACTCGCGCCAGACGTCCGGCGCGATGGTCGGTGGACTGTACTCCCGCAGGGACTTCCAGCACGACGTGTTCGCCTACAACAACTACCTCGGCGCCGGCGAGGTGGCGACGCTGCGGCCGCCGTTGCCCGACATCCCGTACTACGTTACGGAGTCTGTCGGGTCGCTCGACGGCGCACCTCTCTACCGGCACACCGACCCCGCCGACGTGCAGGCGCGTCAGGCGTACCTGCACGCGCAGGTGCACAACCAGGCGGGCAGCGACGACCGCTACGCCGGCCTGGTCGCCTGGTCGGCGATCGACTACCAGTCGATCAACGGCGGCAACCGTATCTACGAGGGACTCAAGTGGAACGGCGTGCTCGACACGTTCCGCATGCCCAAGCTCGGAGCGACCATCTACCGCGCCCAGGTCGACCCCCGCGTGCGCCCGGTGATCGAGCCCGCCTTCTTCTGGGACTTCGGTGCCGACTCGCCAGAGCACGGTCCTGGCAAGGAGGCGATGGTCTGCTCCAACTGTGAGCGGCTCGAGGTGTACGTCGGCGACGGGCACCGTGCGACCGTGCGGCCAGCGGTCGCGCGGTTCCCTTACCTGCCGTACCCGCCGTCGTTCCTCGACCTGACCGTCGACGGTGCCTCCGCCGGCGAGTTGCGTATCGACGGCTACGTGGACGGCGAACGCGTGCTGCGGCGCCGGTTCTCCGCCGACACCAAGGGCGACCGGCTGGCGCTGCACGCCGACGACGACGCGATCCGCGCGGACGGCTCGGACGCCACCAGGGTCTCGTTCCGCGCGGTCGACAGGCACGGCTCGCCGCGCCCTTACGTGACGGGCAAGCTGTCGCTGACCGTCGAAGGCCCGGGTGAGCTCGTCGGCGACGACCCGTTCGACCTCGGCGCGAACGGGGGTGTCGGCGCCGTCTGGGTGCGCAGCGTGGCGAGCCGCGCGGGCACGGTGCGGTTGCGCGCCGAGCACGGACGCCTGGGGACCGCGGAGGTCACCGTCGTCACGCGCCAGGGCTCATGAGCACGCCGTGCGTGGGGAAGTGGGGCTTCGGAACGGTGCGAGCGCGTGTTCCAGCGAGCGGCAGGCGCGCAGTACGGTCGCCTCGCTGCCCGGGCGGCCGATCAGCTGGAGGCCGACCGGCAGGCCGTCGACCAGGCCGCAGGGTACGGTCGCTGCGGCGTAGCCCGTGTAGTTGACCAGGTACGTGTACGCGACGTACGGCAATCTGGCTTCGTCGGGGATCCTGGTTAGGTCGTCCGACAGCTCAGCGGCGACCATACCGACGGTCGGGGTGACGAGCAGGTCGGCGCCGTCGAAGAGGTCCTCCACCAACCGGATCGCGGCGAACCGGTCAGCCAACGCGGCCGAGTACTGCGCGCCGGTGACCGTGGCGGCGCGCTCGAAGTGCGTGCGCGCGTAGTCGGTGAGCAGACCCCTGGCGGTGATGTCCTCGTAGAACCTGGCGCCACCGACCGCGTACCTGTCGGCCATCATCATTGCGTAGAAACCCTCGCGCCAGCGCGCCGCCTCCATGCTGCCTGCGGACTCCCGCGCCGTTGCGCCCGCGCGTTCAAGCGCGGCCAGCGCTTCCCTGCAAGTCGCTGCGATCTCTTCGGTCGCGTCGAACAGCCCGGACCGCTGCAACCAGGTCACCCGGAGGCCGGCGACGCCGTCGTCGAGACCGGTCAGGTAGTCGCCGGGCGGGGTCGGCACGGAGGCCGGATCTCGGTCGTCGGGACCGGCGAGCACCTGCAGCATGGTCGCGGCATCGCGTACGTCCCTGGTAATCGGGCCGGCCGACGAGAACAGTAACGTGCCGACCAGACCGCCGACGTGCGGCACCACACCGCGACTCGGCTGCACGCCGACGGTGCCGCACAACGCCGCAGGGATACGGGTGGAGCCGCCGCCGTCGCTGCCGACGGCGAGCTGGGTGAACCCGGCCGCCACGCTCGCCGCGGCGCCGCCACTCGAACCACCGCACGTGCGTGCCGGGTCCCAGGGATTCACCGTCTCCGGCGCGAGGTCGTTCACCGTGCGGATGAAGATGGCGAACTCCGGCGTATTCGTCTTGCCGACGATGACGGCGTCCGCGGCGCGCAACCGCTCGGCGTGCACGGAGTCGAAGTCCGGCACGTAGTCCTCGAGTGCCCGCGATCCCGACGTCGTGCGCACGCCGGCGGTCTCGTAGAGGTCCTTCAACGACACCGGCACGCCGAACAACGGCCCTGGCTGCTCGCCGGCGTCGAGCTTCGCCTGCAACCGCTGTGCCGTCTCCCTGGCACCCGCCTCGTCGACGGTGAGGAACGAGTGCACCGCGCCGTCTCGCTCCGTGATCCGCCGCAACGCTTCGTCCACGACCTCGGCAACGGTCAGCTCGTGCCGTACGAGGCGATCACGCATCGCCCACGCAGGCCCGTCGAGCAACCGGCCCGCCTCGCTGGAATCGCTCAACCAGATCGCCTCTGCAACAGCGCGGGGCGCAGTTCGTCGGTCAGCTCCTCGAAGGTACGGAACCGCGCGTTGCCCGCCTCCAACACGTGTTCCACGAACCGTTCGAGCACCCACAGCCGCGACGGCCGCCCGATCACCTGCGGGTGCATGGCGACGACCAGGCAGCGGTCCGGCTCCCTGCTCAACTGGTCGAACTCGATCGTCCACGTCTCCAACATCGCGCTCGGCGCGGAGATCGTGCGGCCTGGCAACTTGTTGCTGTACAAGAAGAACGGCGCGTCGTCGAGATACCAGGAGAACGGGAACTCCAGGATGTCCGTCTCCCGGTCGCCGTCGCGCAGCAGGTAAGGCGAGTCACCGTCGAACATGTTGCTCGAGTACTCGAACCCGTACTCCTCCATCAGCGCGATGGTGCGCAGGGTGAACTCGGCGGACGGCGACCGGTAACCACGCGGTCTGCTGCCGGTGAACTCCTCGAGCACGCCGAGTGCGGTCTCGAACTCCTCGCGCTCCTGCGCCTCGCCGAGGTCCTTCGCCCAGGTGTGCGTGTGGCTGTGGTGGCCGATGCCGAACCCAGCCTCCACGATGGTACCGATCTCCGCCGGGTAGCGCTGCACGACGAGCCCAGGCACGAAGAACGACGCGGGAATCGCGTACCTGGCAAGCAGATCGAGCACTCGCGGCAGCCCGACCGTCGGGCCGTACCTGCCCTGGGAGAGCCAGATCGGCTTGCTCGCACTCTCCGGGTCACGCGCCTCCCACAGCGTCTCCGCGTCCACGTCGAAGGTGAGCACGACGTCGATCGGTTCACTCACAACGATCTCCTCCCTGGCGTACGCTCACACGTCGCGCAGCGGTTCGTGTGCGGTCTCCTTCAGCCTGAGGTAGACGACCAGCGTCGGCACCGCCACCGCCATCGCCCAGAACGCCGGGGCGATCGGCGTACCCAACAGCGCGATCAGGCCGGTGCCGACGATCGGTGCGGTGCCACCGAACGCGGCTGAGCTCAGGTTGTACGGCAACGCGAGCCCGGAGTACCGCAACCGGCTCGGGAACATCTCCGTCACGGCCGCGGTGCCCGCACCGCCGTAGAGCGACATCAGGCCGAGCGCGGGCACCTGCATGATCAATGCCACGTGGAACGAACCGTGCGACAGCAGCCAGTAGATCGGCAGCGAGAACACGATCATGCCCAGCACGTGTACGAGGAGTATCGGCCGCCGGCCCACCCGGTCGGAGAGCCGGCGTGAGCGCGGCGTAGATACACATGCCGACCAGGTTCACCGTGTACGCGTCCGTCAGGCTCAACCCGGCGGCCTGGTTCAGGTACGTCGGCATGTATGCCATGAACGTGTAGAACCCGACGTTCGGGAACGCGACGAAGAAGAACGCCGTGAGCATCGCGCGGCGCTGGGTGCGCAGTGCCTCCCTCGTCGGCGTCGCCGCGACCAGCTCCTCCTGCTCCAGCTTCTGGAAGTGCGGCGTGTCCTCCATCCGGAACCGCACGTACAGCCCGACCAGGCCGAGCACCAGGGCGATGAGGAAAGGGAACCGCCAGCCGACATCGCGCAGGAACTGCTCGGACCAGACGTTGGTGATCGCGGTGACCACGAGGATGCCGCCGAGCTGGCCGACGATCACGCTGAACTGCTGCCAGCTGGCGATCCAGCCGCGCCTGCCCTCGCGGGCGTTCTCCACCATCAGCGCGGCGGAACCGGTCCACTCACCGCCGGCGGAGAAGCCCTGCACCAGGCGCAGCAACGTCAACGCGATGGGTGCCGCGACGCCTACCGACGCGTACGTCGGCAGCAGGCCCATGCCGAAGGTGGCCAGCGACACCATGATCAGCGCGAGCCCGAGCGCGACCCTGCGCCCCTTCCGGTCACCGAGCTGGCCGAAGAACAGGCCGCCGAGCGGGCGCACCACGAAGCCGACGCCGAACACCGCGAAGTTCGCCAGCGTCGACGCCACCACACTCGAGGACGGGAAGAACAGCTGCGAGAGCACGGGACTCAACGCGGCGTAGACGCCGTAGTCGTACCACTCGATGAAGTTCCCGATCCCGCCGGCGAACACTGCCTTGCGGGTCCGTCTGGGCGAGGTGTCGGGCGTCGCCGTCGCCGAACCGGTCATCATGTCTCCCATGGGTTTGCTGCCTACAGTGAGCGGCCACCGTCGACGACGAGGTTGTGGCCGGTGATCGCGCCGGCGTCCGGCGAGACGAGGTAGCAGGCGGCGGCCGCCACCTCGTCCGCAGTCACCAGCCGGCCGATCGGTATCGGTGCTTGCGCGTCGGCCATGGCGAAGGCCTGGTCGGAATCCGCGGCGCCCCACGCGTCGAGCATCAGCGGGGTGAGCGTGACGCCGGGTGAGACGCAGTTGACCCTGATGCCTGCCGACCCGAGTTCCACGGCGAGCAGCTTGGTCAGGTGGATCACGCCGGCCTTCGCGGCGCCGTAGCCCGCCATCCCGCGTCGTGCGCGGATCCCCGAACCGGACGAGACCAGCACGATCGCGCCGCCGCCGGTACGCATGGCGTCGGCAGCCGCGCGGGCGACGGCGTAGCTACCGACGAGATCGACGTCGACCAGCTCCCTGAACTGGTCGACGCTGAGCTCCGCCACGGACTCGCCGCGCTGCGCGATCGCGGCGCAGTGCACGACCGCGTCGACGTCGCCCCAGCGATCGCATACCTCGGTGAACGCGGCTGCGACGGCATCGCCGTCGCGTACGTCGACCTGCAGGTGCACGCCGGGCTCGGCGGCGCGGTCGAGAACGGCGACCCGCCAGCCGCCGTCGACCAGCCGTTGCACGGTCGCCGCGCCGATGCCCGACGCGCCACCGGTGACCACGGCCACCTGTCGTCCGTTCGTCACGTCAGCCTCCCCACGTCGTCCAGCCACCGTCGACGCAGATGGTCTGGCCGGTGACGTACGAGGCGTCGGCGCTCGCGAGGAACGCGACCACCTTCGCCACCTCCGCCGTCGTGCCGAACCTGCCCATCGGGGTGCGGGCGAGCACCATGTCGGGGTCGAGCAGGCCGCGCTCGAAGTTGCGTTCCACCAGCGGGGTCCTGATGGTGCCTGGCGCGACCGCGTTCACCCGCACCCCGTGCGGCGCCCACTCGCCGGCCAGCGACCGGGTGAAGCCCTCGACGGCCGCCTTCGTCGCGCCGTACGCGGTGCGGCCTGGCAGCCCGACGTGGGCGGCGACGCTGCTGACGTTCACCACCGCGCCGCCGGCTGCGTGTAGCGCGGCGGAGCAGCGCGCGACCAGCCGGAAGTGGGCGCGGACGTGCACGCCGAACAGGTCGTCCCACTCCCGCGGGGCGATCTCCTCCACCGGCTTGGTCAGGCCGGTGCCGGCGTTGTTGACCAGCGCGGCCAGCTCCCCCGCCCGGTCGACGGCCGCACCCAGCGCGTCCACCCCTTCGTCGGTGCGTACGTCCGCGGCTACCGGCACGACCTCGGCGTCCGCGGCGCGCCACTGCGCGGTGAGCTGGTCGGCCGGCTCGCCGGGGAGGTCCGCGACCACCAGCGCGTAGCCGCGCGCGGCGAGCTCGGCCGCGCAGGCGGCACCGATGCCGGCGGCGGCGCCGGTCACCAGGGCCCAGGGGCGGGGCATGTCACTCCTCGGGAAATGACTGGTCAGACCAGTGCACGATGGTAAGCGCTCCGCACTGGTCTGTCCAGTGGTGAGTGGCTAGGAGTTGACGAAGGGGTTCTCGCCGGGACCGCAGAGCTTGGCCAGGGCCAGCCGCTCGTCCACGGCGAGCGCGTCCCCGTAGTACGCGAGCAAGCTCTGCTTCGCCAGCGCGGCGGCCAGCTCGCCGTCACCGGACTCGATCGCGGCGAACACCAGCTCGTGGTGGCGCAGCGACTCCTCCAGCTGCGCCCTGGCGTCGCCGGCCTGGGCGATCTTGTCGCCGATCTGCGCGAGCACGGCCTGCCGCGCGGCCTTCAGGTTGTACTCCAGCAGCGTGTTCCTGCTCGCCCGCACGATGCACTCGTGGAAGGCGAAGTCCGCCCGGCCGAACGCCTCGCCGCCCTCGTCGACGGCGGCGCGCATCGCGGCCAGACTGCCGCGGATCTCGGTCAGCTGGTCCTCCGTGCGCAGATACGCGGCCAGCTGGTTCGCCGCCGACTCCAGCACCATGCGGAACCCGACCAGCTCACCGGGGGTGCAGCCGTGCAGCTTGGCGATCCTCGTCATGGTGTCGGCCAGCGGCCCACCGGCCGGGTCGAGCACCAGCGGCCCGGCCCGGTCACCGTGCCGCGACCGCACCAGTCCGGAGTTCTCCAGCACCCGCAACGCCTCGCGCACCGACGCGCGGCTCACCCCGTAACGCGCGACCATCTCGCGCTCGCTGGGCAGCCGGTCGCCGGGCTGCAGCACGCCGGCGTAGAGATCCCGTTCCACCGCGTCGACGATCTGCCGGTACGCGCGGCCGGCCGGGAGCTGTTCCGCCGCGGCCACCGCATCCGTCTCGCCAACCATGGGCACCCTCCGCTTCCGTGCCCATCCTCTCGCGCCGCGCGCCGCGGACGGTCAGCCGACCCGCTCCGCGGCCTGGTCGGCAGTGGAGGCGGTGGGGACGAAGCTGTCGTCGGCCCGGGTCAGCACCTTGCTGCGGTGCACGGCGTACGCGCCGACGAGCGCCACGAGCGCGGCACACGACAGCCACACGCCAGGCATGGCCTTGTTCCCCGTGACGTTGATCAGCCAGGTGGCGATCGCCGGGGTGAAGCCGCCGAAGATCGCCTGCGCGAGGCTGTACGCGAGCGCGAAGCCGCTGGCCCGTACCTTCGCCGGCATGATCTCCGTAAGAGTCACCACCATGACGCCCTGGTAACCGCCGTACATGAACGACAGGGCGAGCAACACCGCCAGCATCCGCGGGAACGACGGCGCCGCGGTGAGCCAGAGCATCAGCGGGAACGCGGTGACCGCGACCAGCACGGCGGACGCCGTCAGCACCCGCAACCTGCCGAGTCGGTCGGAGAGCGCACCCATGACGGGGATCCAGAACAGGTTCGAGAACCCTACGCACAGCGTGACCACGAAGCTGTCCGTCTGCGAGAGGCCGAGCTCACGCTCCCCGAAGGTCGGCGTGTACGTGGTGATCAGGTAGAACATCACGCTCGTCAGCGTGACCAACATGATCGCCGTCAGCACGATCCGCCAGCTCTGCACCAGGGTGGCGTAGACCTCGCGGAACTTCGGCCTGCGTTGCTTTGTGCGGGCCTCGAAGTCCTCGGTCTCCGTCAGTGTGGCCCGGATCCAGAACAGGAACGGGATGATCAGACAGCCGATGAGGAACGGCACCCGCCATCCCCACGCCTGCATCTGCGCGTCGGCGAGGGTGAAGTGGAGCACGACACCGATGACGGCGGCGAAGATGACCGACACCTGTTGGCTGCCCGACTGCCAGCTGACGTAGAAGCCGCGCTTGCCCGGCGTCGCGATCTCCGCCAGGTACACGGAGACGCCGCTCGACTCCGCGCCCGCGGAGAAGCCCTGCAGCAACCGGCCGAGGAGCACGAGGATCGGCGCAGCCAGCCCGATCGTCGCGTACCCGGGCGTGAGCGCGATGAGCAGTACGCCGATCGACACCAGCCCAAGGCTCAGGATCAGGCCCTTGCGGCGACCGTGCTTGTCGATGTAGCCGCCGAGGATGATCGCGCCCAACGGCCGCATCAGGAAGCCCATGCCGAACGTCACGAACGACAACATCAACGAGACGTACTCGTTGTCGCTGGGGAAGACGGCCGTAGCGATGGCGGAGGCGTAGAAGCCGTACACCATGAAGTCGAACATCTCGAGGAAGTTGCCGCCCACCACCCGGAAGACGGAACCACCCTTCGACACCTTGCGAGCTCCGCTGGCCAGCACATCTCCATCGATCGTGGCGTTCTATTTTTTAGAACTATGTATCGTGATGTAGAACAGAGATATGACAGCAGAGCGCTTGTGGGGTGCCAACTGCTTGACCGTCATTTCTGCGGTCGAATATTGTTATATAGAACGAGGTTCTATATATTAGAACAATGGACTCGACTTTACTGAAGGGCCTGACGATGCTCGAGGCATTGGCCAAGAGCCCGGCACCGCGAGGCATCGCCGACCTCTCCCGCGAACTGGAGCTCACCAAGAGTAACGTGCACCGCACCCTGCAGACGCTGGTGAGCGCGGGCTACGTCCGTCCGGCCGAGACCGCAGGGACGTACGAGTGCACCCTCAAGCTCTTCGAGCTGGCCAGCTCGGTGATGGGGCGGGTGGACGTCCGCAGCGTCGCCGAGCCGCACATGCACGCCCTCGCCGCGGCGACCGAGGAGACCGTGCACCTCGCGGCACTCGACGGCATCGAGGTCATCTACCTGCACAAGATCGAGAGCCCGCAACCCGTGCGTGCATACTCCACGATCGGCGGGCGGGCTCCCGCGCACTGCGTCGCCACCGGCAAGGCACTGCTCGCCTACCAGGCCGACGAGACGCTTGCCGCGCTGCCGAAGCGGCTGTCCACCCACACCGAACGCACGCTCGGCGACCGCGACGCACTGCTCGACGAGCTCACCACCGTCAGACGACAGCGCTACGCGATGAACCGCGGTGAGTGGCGCGAGTCGGTGTGCGGCCTGGCCGCCATCGTGCTGGACGCGACCGGTTCGCCGACTGCCGCCATCGGTATCTCCGGGCCCGCGGACCGGCTGCGGCCGGCCACCTTGAAGCGCCACAGCACCATCGTCCTCGACACCGCACGCACGCTCTCCGAGCAGCTCGGCTGCGTGGACTACGAGGAAGCCACCGGCCGCTTCGGCGGCAAGAAGATACCGAGCTGAGGGGATGATCGGGTGCCACGACCGTTGGCGGGAATCAGAGTCGTCGAGTTCTGCAACGTCGCCGCCGGCCCGTTCTGCGGGATGTTGCTCGCCGACATGGGTGCGGACGTGGTGAAGATCGAACACCCGCACGGCGGCGACGGGCTGCGGCAGTGGCCACCGCTGACCGACGGCTTCAGCGAGAACTTCGCCTCGCTGAACCGCAACAAGCGCTCGGTCGCGCTCGACCTGAAGGACCCCGACGATGCCGCACGGGCCCGCCGCCTGGTGCTCGCCGCCGATGTCGTCGTGGAGAACAACCGACCGGGCGTGATGGCCCGCCTCGGCCTCGACTACGAGTCGTTCCGCGACGAGAAGCCGGCCCTCGTGTACTGCTCGATCTCGGCCTTCGGCCAGGACGGACCGCGCGCCGAAGAGGCGGGCTTCGATCTCACCGTGCAGGCGATGAGCGGCATCATGAGCGTCACCGGCGAACCCGACGGCGCCCCGGTGAAGTGCGGCGTGCCCATCGCCGACTTCAGCAGCGGCCTCTACGCGGCGTTCGCCATCGTCACCGCACTCGTCCAGGCACGCGACACCGGCCGCGGAGTACACATCGACGCACCGATGCTCGGCGTGTCACTGGCGATCGCGGCACTGCAGACCAGTGAGTACTTCGGCCGTGGCACCGACCCACGCAAGCTCGGGTCCGCACACCCGCGCAACGCGCCGTACCAGGCGTTCCGCGCCAGCGACGGGCACTTCGCGATGGCGGCCGGCAACGACAGCCTGTGGCGTGCCGTGTGTACGGCCATCGACCGGCAAGACCTGCTCGACGACCAGAGGTTCGTCAGCACCTCGGCGCGCGCGAGCCACCAGGAGGCGCTGCGCGACATCCTGGAGGTCGAGTTCAAGGACCGCACCTGCACCGAGCTGCTCGACCTGTTCCGTACGGCCGGTGTGCCCTGCGCCCCCATCCACACGTACTCGGAGGCGCTCGCCGACCCGCAGGTCGAGCACATGGGCTGGATCGAGGAGATCGAGCTGCCGGGCGGTCAGCGTACGCGGACGTTCGGCTCACCGGTCCGCTTCGACGGAGCCGGCTTCCCCGTCTACCGCCAGCCACCGGCGCTCGGCGAGCACGGCGCAGAACTGACTGGCGAGGACTGGGTGAAGGGGACGGCCAATGGCTGAGCTCGACGTCACCCGTACCGGCGCGGTGGTCACCGTCACCCTGAACCGGGCGGCCAAACGCAACGCGCTCTCCGCCGACCTGGTCGAAGAGCTCATCGACGCCGTGCAAGCAACCCCCGACGACACACAGCTGCTGGTGTTGCGTGGCAGCGGCAAGAACCTCAGCGCAGGGTTCGACTTCGGCGAAGGCGGCGACCCCGATACGGAGCTGCTGCACCGGTTCGTCCGGATCGAGCTGCTGCTCCAGGCGATCCACCACGCGCCGTACGCGACAGTGGCCCTCGCACACGGCAGGAACTTCGGCGCGGGTGCCGACCTCTTCGTCGCCTGCGACCACCGCGTCGCCAGCCCGGACGCGACGTTTCGCTTCCCCGGGCTCGCCTTCGGTCTGGTGCTCGGCACGCGACGGCTGGCCCACCGCACCTCGCCGTCGTGGGCGCAGAGCACGCTGGCCGGCCTACGTACGGTCGACGCCGCCGAGGCATCGGCGGCCGGGCTGGCCACCGCAGTCGTCGAACCCGGTGAGTGGGACGCGCACGTAACCCGCCTACAGCACGACACCGACACGCTGACGCCGAAGACCCGGGCCCGGCTGCACGACGTGCTGACGCCGGACACCAGGGACGCCGACCTGGCCGACCTGGTCCGCAGTGCGGCGAGCCCGGGTCTCGCGCACCGCATCCGCCGATTCAGGGAGGGGGCACACCGGTGACCACAGACGACGACAAGGTCGTCCCACTCGCCGAGCTCGCCAAGCGCATACCGGACGGGGCGTCGCTCACCCTGGGCGGCAGCTTCCTGCACCGCGGGCCGTTCGCGCTCGTACGCGAGCTCGTCCGGCAGCGACGTACGGGCCTGGAGGTCGTCAAGCAGTCGCCCGGCTACGACATCGACCTGCTCTGCCGCGCCGGGTGCGTCGCACGGGCGCGTACGGGGATCGTGGCACTGGAAGGGAACTTCGGCCTCGCGCCGTGGTACCGCAGGGCGGTGGAGAACGGTGACGTCACGCTCGAAGAGCACGCGTGCGCCAGCCTCACCGCCGGTCTGCGTGCCGCCGCGTTCGGCGTACCTTTCCAGCCGTGCGGCGGACTGCACGGTTCCGACCTGCCCGCGCTGAACGGCTGGCACGAGATCGAGGACCCGTACGGCTCCGGCCGATCGGTGTGGGTGATCCCCGAGATCACACCTGACGTCGCGGTTATCCACGCGAACGAGGTGAGCCCGCAGGGCGACGTGCGCGTCTTCGGCACCACGCACTGGGACCGGGTGATGACGAGGGCCGCACGCCGAGTGCTCGTCGTCGCCGAGCGGCTGGCGCCGACGGAGAGGTTCAAGGAGCAGCCGGAGCTGACGCTCGTGCCGCACTTCATGGTCGAGGCGGTCAGTGTCTTGCCGAACGGCGCCTGGCCGGGGTCGTGCTGGCCGGACTACGGCGTCGACTATCCGAGCGTGGAGCGCTACCTGCGCGACGGCGACGATGCGCTGCAGGAGCACCTCGCCGCGGCACCGGAAGCGGAGGTCGGCGCGCATGGCTGAGCAGTGGTCGCCGTTCTCGTACATCGTCACCAACCTGGCCAGGTTCGTACGGCCGCAGGAGGTGACGTTCAGCGGGGTGAACTCGGCACTGCCGATGCTCGCCTGCCTGCTCGCCAAGCGCGCGTACGACTTCGACTTCGTCTACATCAACGTCGCGGGCGGCGTCGACCCGACGCCACCGTCGGCACCGTTGTCCAGCTCGGACCCGGTGCTCGCCGAGGGCTCGACGGCGATCTTCGACAACGAGGACTTCTACGACCTGTGCACCCGCGGCCGGATGGACCTCTGCTTCCTCGGCGCGGCACAGGTCGACGGGCGGGGACAGACCAACGTCTCGTGCATCGGTGACTGGCACCACCCGAAGGTGCGGTTGCCCGGCGGAGGCGGCGGCGCGGTCATGCTGCCGACCGCCCGGCGGTCCTGCACCTGGCGCACCGAGCACTCGACAAGGACGATGGTCGAGCGGCTCGACTTCGTCACCGCGTCCGGCGGCATGCACGGGGTCGTCACACCGATCGCGGTGCTCGTGTTGCGCGACGGCCGGCTGGTACTCGACTCCTGGCACCCGGACACCACGGTGGACGAGGTGGTCGCCCGCACCGGCTTCGGGCTCGACATCAGCACGGCGAGCCCGACCCCGCCGCCCACTCCGGCCGAGGTGGAGGCGCTCGCCGCACTCGACCCGGACGGCCAGTTCGATCGTGATGCCGCCATCCGCGGCTGACGCACCGCCCGTTCGGAGGAATGACGTTGATCGACACGAGTACAGGGCTCCCCGCACAACTGCGCACGGCCATCGCCGCGCACGCCGACGCCGGACGGGTCGCGTTCGTGGACCATACCGACGGCACCGTCGGATACGCGGAGTTCGGCCGGCTGGTGGACGCGCACGCCGGCGCGGCGCACGCGGCTGGTGTGCGGCGCGGTGACGTGGTCGGCATCGCCGGCACGAAGTCGGTCGAGACGGTGGCCACGTTCTTCGGTGTACTGCAGGCAGGCGGCTGTCCGTGTTTCCTCGAGCCCAGGCTCGAGGACGACGGGGTGGTACAGCGGCTGACCATCGTGGGGATGCGCAAGCTCGTCGACCCGGAAGGCACGCTGCCCGCTGCCACACTGTCGGCGGCGGGGATCGAGGTACTCCGCGTCGACGGCACCGCCGACGCGTACCTCGACGACACGGTACCCGGCGACGACCGCGCCATGATGCTGTTCACGTCCGGCAGCACCGGCCAGCCGAAGGGCGTGCTGCTCTCCCACACGAACATGGCCACGAACGCCGCTGGCGTGTGGCAGCACACACGGGTGACACCGGATGACCGACTGCTGCACCTGATGCCGTTGCACCACACCAACGGCGTGAACAACCAGTTGGTGGTGCCGTTGCTCGCCGGCGCCACGATGGTGCTGATCCCGCGCTTCCGCGCCGCCGACGCCGTCGAGCAGCTGCGGACGTTCCGGCCGACGTACGTCACCGGCGTACCGACCATGTACAACCGGATGCTGCCGCACGTGGAGGCATCGGACTCGTTCCCTTACCTCAGGTTCCTGCGTTGCGGCTCCGCACCGATCACCGTGGCCGAGCACGAACGGATCGAGAGCGCGTTCGGCGTGCCACTCGTCGTCTCGTACGGACTGTCGGAGGCGACCTGCACGTCGACGATGAACCCGCCGGACGACCGGCGGGTGGGCACGGTCGGCACCGTGCTCGCCGGGCAACGCGTGGCGCTCTTCCACCCGGACACCGACGAGGAGGTACCGGTAGGCGCGACCGGCGAGATCCGGATCTCGGGGCCGGCACTGATGCAGGGGTACCTCGGCACCGACGTCGAACAGCCGGTGCGGAACGGCTGGTTGCGCACCGGCGACCTCGACACCTTCGACGCCGACGGCTACCTCACCATCACCGGCCGGCTGAAGGACGTCATCATCCGCGGCGGCGAGAACCTGTCCCCCGCGGTCATCGAGGGCGAGCTCGTCGCGCACCCAGCCGTCCGCGAGTGCTGTGTCGTAGGCCGGCCCGACGCCGACCTCGGCGAGGTACCGGTAGCGTTCGTCGCGTTCCACGGCGACCAGCAGCCGTCGGAGCACGAGCTGCAGGAGCTGGTCCACACCCGCCTGTCCCGCGTCTACGCCCCGGCCGCCGTCACCGTAGTCGATCGCCTCCCCACCAACGGCGTCGGCAAGGTAGACCGCACCGCACTACGCCGCCTCGCCCTCGACTGAGCGGTAGTCAGCTGGCTCGACCGCGGTCGACGAAGAGCTGCACGGCGTTGAGGTGGTCTTCACTCCTACGCAGTCGGCCCTGTTCGTACGCCTCCGCGATCATCGCCTCCACCAGGTCCACCCGGCCGAAGAAGCGGTCCACCCCGTAGAGGGTGGCGGCGATGGCAGGCGGGGCACCGACGAGGATCTGCGCCATCAGCTCGAAGCTCGTCTCCAGCAGGCCGGGCGCAGGCACCACCTCTGACGCGAAGCCGGCGCGGCTCGCCGACTCAGCATCGCAACGCGCGCCGGACAGCAACAGGTATCTGGCCTTCTCCAGGCCCACGTACTTCGGCCAGCGAGTACGACAGGCCCCAGTCGGGCATCAACCCCCGTTCCACGAACGGCGCGGCGAACCAGGCATCCGCAGCGACGACACGCAGGTCGGCCAGCAGCGCGAGACCGAAGCCCGCGCCCACGGCCGGCCCGTTGACCGCAGCGATCATCGGCTTGCCCAGCGACCGCAACGCCAACACGGTCGCCATCGAGTCGTGCAGGTAGCGCGCGATCCCGCTCTCCAGTGAGCTCTCGCGCAGCGCGTGCATCTCCTTCAGGTCGCCACCGGAACAGAAGCTCGTGCCCTCGCCCGTGAGTATCACGCCGCGTACTGCACTGTCGGAGGCGAACTCGTAGGCGAGATCCCTCAGCTCTGCCCGCATCTGTGTGCCCAACGCGTTGCGCACCTCGGGCCGCCGCAACGTCAGCAGCGCTATCCCGTCCCGCACCTCCACCGAGGTGTGCACGCGTCGCTCACTACTTTCAGCGTCGTCCATTCGCGTCTCTATCTACCATGCCCGTCCCCTGTCCAAGACGCGTCGACCGTCGTCATCGTCGACCACGAACGTCACGTCGTTACCGTCCAGCCATATCCGCGTGATCAGCGCATCTCCCGGGTAGACCGGCGCCGAGAACCGTGCACTCATCCCATTCAGCTTCCCGCCACCGGACTCCAGCTGCGCGACGACCGCACGGCAGGCGAAGCCGTAGGTGCACAGCCCGTGCAGGATGGGCCCGGGGAAGCCGGCTCGCCGCGCGACCTCCGGGTCGGCGTGCAACGGGTTCATGTCGCCGGTGAGGCGATAGAGCAACGCCTGTTCCGGATGGGTGTGCTGCCGCATGTTCACATCGGGATCGCGTTCCGGTAGTGACCACGGCTCGCTCGCGGCGCCCTGGGCGTCGCCGATACCTGTCACGCCGCGCAGGAAGGTCCCCGAGTCGGCCTCGAACAACGCCTTGCCGCCGCGGCCGAAGCCGGTCGTGCGAGTGCGGATCAGTGTGCCGGTGCGCTTGTCCAGCACCTCGAGGACCTTGCTCTGCACGTCGACCGTGCCCGCGGCCGGCAGCGGCGCGTACAGCCGCAGCGCCTGCTCACCGTGCACGAGTCCCCGCTTGTCGAGGTCACCGAGCCCGTCCCACGCGTCCGCGGTACGGCGGCCGACGACCGCGGCGAACGACGGCAGCACCCGCTGTCCGTCCGCACCGAGATCCTCCGTGGAGTACGCCAGTTCCGTGGCGTTGTCGAGTCCACTGGCACCTACGGCAAGGGCATACAGTGCAGAGTCCTTGCTCGTCCACGTCCTGCGTTCCATCGCGTTCCTTCCCGTCAGGGCAGTCGTTCGACCGCCATGGCGAAGCCCTGCCCGCCACCGACGCACATGGTGGCGAGACCCAACGTGCCGTCCGAGGTCTCCAGACCGTTCAGCAGTGTGGTGAGCAGCCGCACCCCCGTCATGCCGAAGGGGTGACCGAGCGCGATCGCACCACCGTGCAGGTTCAGCTGGCTCTCCTCGTCGATCCCCAGCTCGTCGACGACGGCGAGTACCTGTGCGGCGAACGCCTCGTTCAGCTCCACCAGGTCGAAGGCGCCGATGGTCAGCCCCAGCCTGTCCAGCAGCTTGCGGGTGGCGTCGATCGGTCCGATCCCATCAACTCAGGCGCGACACCGGAGACCGCACAGCCGAGGACCTTCGCCCGCGGCCGCAGGCCGAGCTCGCCGGCCCTGGTGTGCGACATGACGAGCGCGGCCGCTGCGCCGTCGCTGAGCGGACAGCTGTTGCCCGCCGTCACGACACCGTCGTCGGCGAACGCCGCGGGCAGCGTGGCGAGCAGGTCCACCGACGTCTTCTTGCGTGGTGAGTCGTCGGCCGCCAGCGCGCTGCCGTCCTGGAGCGGCACCGTGACGATCTCGCGGTCGAAGAAACCGGCGTCCTGTGCGGCGACGGCACGTGCGTGCGAGCGGACGGCGAACTCGTCCATCCGCTCACGAGACACACCGAACCGCTTCGCGACATTCTCCGCCGTCACGCCCATCGCGATGTACATGTCGTTGACGTAGTCGTCGCGGGCCGCCTCGAGGAACCTCGGGTTGCCGTGCTTGCCGGGGACGAAGGCGTCGTGCCGGGTCCGCGTCGTGCTCTCCACCCCGAGCGCGAGGAATGTGTCCCCGCCGCCTGCGACCACCGCGTCCGACACCATCCGCACCGCCTGCAACGACGACGCGCACGCGCGGCTCACTGTCGCTCCGCCCACGCTGTCGGGCAGTCCCGCGAGCGAGCCGGCGATCCTGCCGAGGTTCTTCGCCTGTTCGCCGACCAGGTTGGCGGCACCGAGCACCACGTCGTCGATCGCCGCAGCCTCGGCTTCTGGTACGCGCGCCAACAGGCCGCGCGCGACGTGTGCAGCGAGGTCGTCGGGTCGCCAGTCCACCAAGGATCCCTTGAAGGCACGGCCGATCGGACTCCGCACAGCGTCGACAACAACGGGCTCAGGACGCATGGTTCACCTCGCTCCTGCCAGGGTCAGGGCACGGCAGACCACCTGTCTGGTGCCCGCGGGCGCAATGACATCGTCCAGGTAGGCGTCGCCTGCCGCGATGTACGGGCTCATCTGCGCGCGGTAGTCGTCGGTCGCCTTCGCCAACTCGTCCACCGTCGCGCCGGGCCCGAGGATGGTGCGGGCGGCCGCCTCAGGACCCATCAGACCGATCTCCGCGCCCGGCCACGCGTAGACGAAGTCCGCCCCCATCGCCTTGCCGCCCAGGGCCAGGTAGGAGAGCCCGAACGACTTGCGCAGGATGAGGGTGATCTTCGGTGTGGTCACGCCGGCCACCGCGCACAACAGCTCGGCTGCGTATCGCACCTGGCCCTCCCGTTCGGCGTCCAGGCCGACGATGAAGCCAGGAACGTCCTGGAAGAACACCACCGGCAGTCGTCGGCGCTGACAGAGGTCGAGGAAGTTCTTCACCTTTACCGACGACTTGGTGTCGAGCACACCTGCCTTCCGGTTCGGTTGGCTGGCGACGATCCCTACGGGGATGCCGTCGAAGGCGCCGAGCCCGGTGACGAGGTTACGTGCATGGCCGCTCTTGAGCTCGAAGAAGTCACCGTCGTCGAGCACACCACGCAACACCTGGAGCATGTCGTACGGCTTTGTGAAGCGCTCCGCCACCGTCTCGACCAGCTCCGGCACCTGGCGGTCGGCCGGGTCGGCGGTCGGCCGGCCGGCGGCTCCCACGTACGTCAGGAACGTCCTGATGGACGCCAGGCAGTCGGCGTCGTCGGTGGCAACGTAGTCGACCATTCCGGTGCCGGCCTCCTGCATCGCAGGTCCGCCGATCTCGTCCTCGGTCAGCTGGTGCCCGGTGCCCGCCCGGATGACCGAAGGGCCGGACATCGCGAGGAATCCCGTGCCGGCAACCATCGGCACGTAGTCGGACAGCGCCGCGTAGAAAGCCGGACCGCCGAAGCACTTGCCCATGATCGCGGCCACCGTAGGCACCGCGGCACGCAGCTCCATCTGGGTACGGAACCCGGCACCCACGAACGCCGACGTAGCCCCGATCGACTCCTGGATGCGCCCAGCCGAGCCCTCGAGCAGCGCGACGTACGGGTAGCCCCGCTCGATGCTGAGCCGCTTCAGCCGCTCGATCTTCCGCGCCCCGGTTGTACCGCGCGCACCGCCGAAGACCGTGCCGTCGTCGGCCTGCACACAGACCGGCTGGCCGACGACCAGGCCGACACCGGTGACCACACCGTCGCCAGGCGCCTCCGGCTCGTCCACGGCAGCGGTGTTGCGACCCGCCTCGTGTGCCGGCCCGGCGAGCTCGGTGAACGACCCCTCGTCACACAGGTACGCCATGCGTTCGCGCGCCAACAGCTTGCCGCGCTCGGTGTTCCGCTTCTTCGCCCGGTCGGACCCGTGCGCGTGGTACCGCCGCTTGAACTCCGCCAGCTCGGCGAGCCGTTCGCTCCAACTCATGGCAGCGGCTTCCTCAACTCGTCGCCGTGTCGACTCGCGATGTCGCGCTTGGACAGCTTCCCGGTGCGGGTACGCGGCAACGCATGCGCGGGCAGGATCGCCTGCGGCACCTTGTACGACGCCAGCGACTCCCGGCATCTCCTATACAGCGCGTCGACGAGCTCCGCAGTGACGTCCTCGGTCTCCACGACGGCGACGGGGACGGTGCCGCCGGCTGCCGCCTCCAACCCGAACACGGCGCAGTCGTGGACGCCGGGATGGTCACGGATCACGGTCTCGATCTCGCCCGGCGACACGGTGAATCCCCTGCTCTTGAACGTCTCGCTCCTGCGCTCCACGAAGTGGAGCGAGCCGTCGGCCCGGATCTCGCCGATGTCGCCGGTACGCAGCCAACCGTCGGTGTCCGTGATGGGCGTGAAGTCGCCGGGACCGTTCCAGTAGCCGGGGCTGACCTGCGGCCCACGCAACCGGATCTCCCCGGGCCGGTCGGCTTCCGTCGGCTGCCCGTCCTGGCCCACGATCACGCGTTCCACGCCGTGCGAGGGCCAACCGTCGCAGCCGGCGTGGATCGCATCGTCGACGCTCAGCTCGTTGGCGTACGTGGCCGGGCCGCAGGTCTCCGTCATGCCGTAGCCGACGACGAGGCTCTCGACGCCGAGCCGTTCGTAGATCGGCGCGTCCACAGCCATCCGGGGGAAGATGCTGGCCTTCAGAAACCTGAGCTCCTGGCAGTGGCCGCCGGCGCCCAGCGCCTTGAGCACCTGCCGGTGCACGGCCAGGTGGGTGGCGCCGTACGTCTTGCTCAGTAGCGCGGCGGTCGTCAGGTCGCTGTCGTCGTAGAGGATGAGTGCGCTTCCCACGACCAGACTCGCCAGCACTCCGTTGTGGCAACCGGTGATGGCGGACAGTGGATAGCCGAGCAGGGTCACGTCGTCCGGGCTCAGTCCGCCTGCGACCTTCACCGCGTTACGGATGTTCCGTTGCGTGAGCACGACGCCCTTCGGGTCCGCGGTCGTGCCCGAGGTGAACATGATGAACGCGGGGTCGCCCGGTCGGTGCGCGGTTGGCTGGAAGGTCTCCTCCGGAGTGGTCACGACGCCGTCGTCGACGTAGCTCAGCGTGTGCTCGAGCACCGGTAGCTCGCCCGCTGCCGCGAGCTCCGCGACGAGCTGCTCGTAGTCGAGGTGCCTGCTTGCCCCTCCGAGCACGAGGAACCTGGCCGAGCAGTTGTTGAGCGCAAAGGCCAGGTCGCGCGTGCGCAGGCGCGGGTTCAGCGGAACCGCGACCGCGCCGACCGCATGACAGGCCAGCTGGGCGAACACGAACTCACGACAGTTCGGCAGCCAGATCCCCACCCGGTCACCGGCCACACAGCCCAGCCCGGTCAACCGGTTCGCCAACTGCGTCGCGGCACCGTGGACGTACGCGAAGGTGTACTCGCCCTCCGCATCGACGAGGAACCTCTTCGTAGGTGTCCCGGTAGCGTGCCGACGCAGGTACGCGTACGGGTCAAGTACCGCCTCGGCGGCGTCGACGTCAGTCGTCATGGCAACGCCTGCCGTTGCCTGACCACGTGGAAGTCGTCGAGCTCGGGCTTTCTGGTCATGTTCCAGTACTGCTGCAGGGTCCAGGGATGGTTGGCCACGATGCGGCCGGTGCTGTTCTTGTAACGGCTGTTCACGCCTTCCTCGGTCCACACCATCTGTTCCATCGCCTTGTCGAGCTCAGCGTTGTAGGCGTCGCAGGTCGCCTGCCTACACTCGATCTCCGCGATCGACTCGGCGTTCATCAGCTTCAGCGCCTCGGCGACGTAGTGCGACTGGGTCTCACCGACGAATGTGGCACCGCCACCGTGGCCGATGCTGGAGTTCGGTCCCTGGATGGCGAACAGGTTCGGGAAGTCGGGCAGTGTGATGCCCAGGTATGCGCGTGCGTCGTCCGAGCTGCCGGCAATCTCGCCAGGGGTACGGCCGCTGCGGCCACGCACCTCCATGGGGAACAGGAACTTCGCCGCCTGGAAGCCTGTCCCCACGACGATCACGTCGGCGCGGTGGTGCCCGCCATCGGCGGTGCGCAGACCGGACTCGTCGGCCGCCACGATCCGGTCGGCCACCAGGGTGACGTTCGGCTTGGTGAGGGTCTTGTACCAGTCGTTGTCGATGACCATCCGCTTGACGTACGGCGGGTACTGCGGCGTCACCTTCGCGGCCAGCTCGGCGTCGCCACCGGTCTGTTCCCAGATGTACTTCTCCAGGTCCGCGCGCAACTGCTCGCTCGCCTCGTTGGTACCCCTGCCCGACCAGGCCGGATCCTTGATCAGGTAGGGATGCATCCGGTCGCCGTACTCCCAGTACAGCGCGAACCGGTAGAGCTGTCCGTAGTACGGCAGCTCGTCGAGCAACCAGATCAGCTCGGGTGCGATCTGCTCGTCGACAGCCTTGACCCGCCGCGGCTTGATCCACGCCGGCGACCGCTGGAAGACGGTGACTTCCCCCAGCTCGGCGAGTGCCTTCGCCACCTGAACGCCGCTCGACCCGTTGCCGATCAACGCGATGCGCTTGCCTTCGAGCGCCACGTCGTGCCGCCAACGTGCGGTGTGGAAGACCTCGCCGGCGAACGCGTCGAGGCCGGGGATGTCCGGCGGCTTCGGCTGGTTCAGCGTGCCGACAGCGGTGATCAGCACCTTGACCGTGTACTCGCGTGCGGCGCCCGAGGCGCTGTCGACGGCGTGCACGTGCCACCGCTGCTGTTCCTCGTCGTACCACGCGCCCTGCACCTCGGTGCCGAACCGTACGCGTTCGCGCAGCCCGCGGTTCGTGGCGTAGTCCTTGAGGTAGCCCAGCATCTCGTGCCGCTTGACGTAGTACGACGGCCAGTCGTTCTTGGGCGCGAAGCTCCAGGTGTAGACGTGCGGATGGGTGTCGAGACCGCAGCCGGGATAGGTGTTCTCGAACCAGACCCCGCCGACGTCCTCGTGCTTCTCCAAGATGGTGTAGTCGGCGTTCAGCTCGTCCAACCGGGTGGCCATAGCCAGCCCGGACAGGCCGGCGCCGATGACCACCACGTCGATGCGTGCGTCCCAACGGGTGTCCGAGGCAACCGTGGCGGGTTCGTCGAGACCCAGGTCGTGTCGGAACTTGGCGAGATAGTCGTCGCCGACACGTGGCGCAGTTACCAACTGCATGACACGTCGCAGCTCGGCCGCCGACAACCGCGTGGTCGCAGGCCGCCGCCAACCGTGCTCGTCGAACAGCGTGGCCGCACGGGCGACCAAGCCGTCCTGGTCGTCGGCGAGCACGTACGCGCGCCGCTCGCCCGGCGGTTGGTCGAGGTACGCGTCGATCGCCGCGAGCACCTCACGATCACCGGAGACGAGCGCTGTCGCAGCCGCGAGTATCCGCGGGTCGGCGACGGAAAGGTTCCGGTGTGGCTCTGGGTCCCTCGTCATGCTGCCCCGACCCTTATACCGTGGGCCGGCCGGCGACGTACAGGATCTGCCCCGTCACGTATCCCGCGCGTTCGGAGGCGAAGAACGCGATCGCGTCCGCGATGTCCTCGGGTAGACCGGTGCGCTTCACCGCAGACCGCTCGACGGCTCGCGCTTTGACGTCCTCCCAGGACGCCCCGGTGCGTTCCGCGACGCCCTTGGTCATCTCGCTCTCCACGAAGCCGGGCGCCACGGCGTTGACGGTGATGCCGAACTTCCCCAGCTCGGTCGCGAGCGTGCGGGTCATGCCCTGCAACCCGGCCTTGGCCGCCGAGTAGTTGACCTGACCCCGGTTGCCGAGCGCCGAGGTGGACGACAGGTTGACGATCCGCCCGTACCGCTGCGACACCATCACCGCCTGGACCGCTTTGCTGCAGTAGAACGCCCCGGTGAGGTGCGTGTTCATCACGGCGAACCAGTCCTCGTCGGTCATCTTGAAGAGCAGGTTGTCCCTCGTGACACCGGCGTTGTTCACGAGGATGTCGATCCGGCCGAACTTCTCCTGCACCGTGTCGACCGCCGACTGCACATCCGCCGAGCTCGTGACGTCGCACGTCACGGCGATCGCGTCCTCGCCGATCTCGCCGGCCACCTGGGTGCTGGTCGCCTGGTCCATGTCGAGTACGGCGACCTTGGCACCGCCCGCCGCCAACCGCTTGCCGGTCGCTGCACCGATGCCGCGACCGGCGCCCGTCACCATCGCGACCTGACCCTCGAACTCGGCCGTCATACTGTCGTCCTCCCTCTGCTGCGGTTGATCAGTCTTCGTCTTCCGTACGTATTCGGGACCGCTTCGCCAGGACCACGAAGAGCGCGGAAAGGACGACGGTCCCGATGAGGATGGCCAGACTCAGCGGCCGGGTGAAGAAGATGGCGAACGAGCCCTGCGACAGCGTCAGCGACTGGCGCAGGCTGCTCTCGAACTGGTTGCCGATGACGAACGCCAGCACCAACGGCGCCAACGGATACCCGTGGACGCGGGCGAAGTAGCCGAGCACGCCGAAGATCGCGACAGCGATCACGTCCGCGACCGAGTTGTTCAATGCGAAGGTGCCCAACCCGATGATCACGAGCAGGATCGGGTACAGGACGGGGAAAGGAATCTCCAGCAGCTTCGTCCACACCCGGATGAGCGGGATGTTCAGGATGACCAACATGATGTTGCCGAGGAACATGCTCGCCATCAGGCCCCAGACCACCTCGGGCGCCTTGTCGATGAGCAATGGGCCCGGCTCGACACCGTTGATCATCAGCGCGCCGAGCAGCACCGCCGTCGTCGCAGTCGTGGGGGTGCCGAGGCTGAGCATCGGGACGAACGCGCTCGTGCTGCCGGCGTTGTTCGCGGCCTCAGGACCAGCCACACCCTCGATCGCACCCTTGCCGAACCTGGCCGGCTGCTTGGCAACGCGCTTCTCCAGGCTGTACGACGCGAACGACGACAGCAGCGCTCCTGCCCCGGGCACCAGACCGAGGATCATGCCGGTGCCCGTACCCCGCGCTACGGGAGCCAGGGAAGCGCGCAGCTCGGCACCTGTCGGCACCATCTCGCGCAGGCGTACGGAGATCGGCGTGGTCCGCTGGTCCCGCAGTGACATGAGGATCTCCGAGATGCCGAACAGGCCCATGATTACGACGACCAGGTTGAAGCCGTCCTGCAGGAACAGGAAGTCGAAGGTGAACCGTTGGTCGCCGGTGAACATGTCGGTGCCGACGGTCGTCAGCAACAGCCCGGCGGCTGTCATGATCATCGCTTTGCGGAACGAGCCCTGCGTCAGGGAGCTGACGAGCGTCAGGGCAAACAGCATGATCGCGCAGATCTCCGGCGGACCGAACCGCAGCCCGAAGTCTGCGAGCACCTGCGCGAGGAACACCATGGCGACCACAGCGCACAGACTGCCGACGAACGACGCCAGTGCCCCGATACACAAGGCCGCGCCCGCTCTGCCCTTCTTCGCCAGCGGATGGCCGTCGAAGGCCGTGACGATGGCCGTAGCCTCACCGGGGATGTTCAGCAGCACCGAGGTGATGGTACCGCCGTACATCGAGCCGTAGTAGATGCCCGCGAGCATCACGATCGCCGTGGTCGGTTCGAGATAGAAGGTGACCGGCAACAACAGCGACATCGACGCCGTCGGCCCGAGGCCGGGCAGCACACCGATCAGGTTGCCGATCACGACCCCGACGAACACCGCCGCGATGTTGATCGGCGTGAGGATGGTCGCGAAGCCGGAGAGCAACGCGCTGAGGGTGTCGGCCATCAGAACAGGGCCTCGAGCGGACCGTTGGGCAGCGGCACTCCGAACGCGACCGCGAGGACGGCGTACATGCCGAGCGAGGTCCCTATGCTGATCGCCAGGCTCTTGGGCACGGGCTGCTTCTCCACGGCGACGAGCAGGAACATCATCATCAGCACCGACACCAGAACTGTGCCGAGATACGGCAGCAGCACTGCGAACAAGACCACACAGAGGATCACCAGCGCGCGTCGTAGCCGCAGCTGCCCACGGTCGTCGGCCTCCTCGCTCGCGTCCTGCGTACGCCGGTGGCTCGGCAACAGCAGGTCGACAACGACAAGTACGCCGATGGCTACGCTCATCAGGATCGGGAACAGCGCTGGCCCGGGTTTCGCGAACGACCCGAACTCGAGGCCGCGCGCTGCCCACACCACGAACGCGGCCAGGGCGGCCCATGCGACGAACGGACCGACCCTGTCCACCGACAGCACGGGAGCGCGCCCGATCACTTGATCAGACCCAGCCGCTGCATGACGGGCCGATAGGTCTTGATGCTGGCGTCCGGCCACTCCTGGAACTGCTCATGGTCGAACCACTCGGCCCGGTAGCCAGTCTCCTTGATCATCTTGGCGTACTTGGGCGTGTCGACGGCCTCCTTCATCGAGGCGCGCAGCTTGCTGACGATCTCCTTCGGTGTCTTCGCGGACACGCAGACGGTGTGGCGGAGGTCGAGGTCGACGTCGTACCCAAGCTCGATGAGGGTCTTCAGGTCGGGCCGGTCGGGTGACCGCTTCTTCCCGCAGCAGATCAGGGTTCGCAGCCGACCGCCGGAGACGATGTGGTCCTTGATCCTCGGCATGGTCGCCATCAGGAAGTCGACGTGTCCACCGAGCACCGCCTCGAGCGCCGGTCCGCCGCCGGCGAACGGTACGTGGGTGATCTTCACCCCGGCCTTCTCACCGAGCATGGCGCTCGCCACGGGTGCGCGGAGCCGGCGCCTGACGAGCCGTATGACACCTTTCCTGGCTTGGACTTGGCGTGGTCGAGCAGCTCCTCCATCGAGGAGAACGGCGACTTCTTCGGCACGACGACGAAGTACTCGCCCACCCCGGATGCACCGATCGTCGCGAAGTCCTCGAACTGCACCGGCATCTTCTTGTGCTGGAGCATGACCATCTCGAAGTCCAGGTGCGGGCGGATGTACCACTTGTAGCCGTCCGCCGGCTGGTTCAACAGGTACTTCGCGGCGGTCAGGCCGGAGGCGCCTGGCATGAACTCCAGCTTGGTCGGCCGCCCGCGTAGCTCGCTGGCGTACTCGACCACGCCTCGCCCCATGACGTCGGTCGATCCGCCGGGCTCGTAGCCGCTGTAGAGGCTGATGGGTTTGGTGGGATAGTCATCGGCCGCCCCGCCACTGCCCTTGCCGTTCTCCTTGCCGAACAGCGTGAGGCCGCCAATGCCCGCGACCCCCGCAACGCCGACCGAACCGTAGATGAGGGCCTGCCGCCGCGTGAACTGCTTCTTGTTCTCGGTCATATCCACTCCGTTAGTGGCCGCACCCCGTGGTAGATACGATCCCCGTGAGTCGTGCGATATTGCGCAGTTGAATTTCGCTGGTGCCTTCGCTGACCGGATACAAGAACGCGTCGCGCAAGAAGCGCTGCACAGGCGTCTCCATGATGTAGGACATTCCGCCGAACACCTGCATAGCGTCGGTCGCGACGGAGACGGCCGCTTCACTGGCAACCAGCTTCGCCATGTTCGTGGCGCCGGTGGTCGTCTGGCCCTGCTCGACTCGTACGGCCGCATCCCTGACATGCAGCGCCGCCGAACGCACGGTGGTCAGCATCCGTGCGAGCTTGAACTGGATCGCCTGATGCTGGTTGATCGGCCTGCCGAACGTCGACCGATCGTGGGCGTACGCCACCGCGGCGTCGTACGCCGCCCTGGCCACACCCAGGCTGCGGGAAGCGTGGTTCACCCGACCCAGCTCTAGCGTCTCGCCGACGTACTCCAGCCCGCGCCCTTCCTCGCCGAGCAGCGCCTCCGCCGGGAGCTCGCAGTCGAGGTAGACCATGCCGGTCTCCATCGACCAGTGGCCGAGCTTGTCCATCTTCTCGACGGTCACGCCTGGCGTGCTCGTATCGACGAGGAACGCGCTCAGCCCATTGCGCCGCGCCTCCTTGTCCGTGTAGACGACGACGAACAAGTACTCCGCGAACGGCGCCTTCGTGATGTACATCTTGTTGGCCGTGATGCGCCACCCGTCGGCCGTCCGTACGGCGCGGCCCGACATGTTCAGGACGTCGGAGCCCGCGTCCGGCTCGGTGATCGCGAACGAGCCCGTGCACTCGCCGGCCAAAGTCGGCACCAGGTACCTGTCGCGCTGCTCCTGCGACGCGTACTTGAACAGGTTCAGGCCGAGGCCGTTGAGCCCGGTAGCCAGGCCGGCGCAGACGTAGGCGAGCTCCTCCGTCGCGATCGCCTGGTAGCGCACGCCGGCCCCGAGCCCGCCGAGCTCCTCGGCAAGGGTGAGGCCGATCAGTCCCTGGTCGGCGGCCTTCTTCAGCAGCTCACGGGGATACTTCCCAGTCGCCTCGGCTTCGTCGGAGCGTGGCGCGAGCTCTCGCTTGGCGAACGCACGGACCGAGCTGCGGAACGCCCGTTGCTCGTCGGTGTCGTCCAGGTCGAGAACAACGCTGGTCATGTACGTCCTCCGTCGCTAAAGCCCACTAAATCAATGGGGAAACCAGGTGAATCTACACAGTGGCACGCGCCGTCGGTCAGACGGCCGATCGACTGGCGCCTCCGTCGACGAGGAGCGAGGCGCCGGTGATGAACGCGGCCCGCTCGGACGCGAGGAAGGTCACCGCAGCGGCGATGTCTTCCGGCGTACCCAACCGGCCGAGCGCCGTTTCGCCGGCGAGGTTGGCGAGGTGCTGCTCCACGGTGAGGTCGGGCTGGCCGGTCTGGTTGGCCCACGCGACCTTCTTGCGCAGCCGAGGAGTGTCCACCGGCCCCGGATGGACGGCGGTAACACAGATGCCGTACTTGGCGACCTCGTCGGAGACGGACTTGGTGAAGGCCTGGATGATGGCGGCACTCACCATGCCCAGGTTGTAGTCCGGCCACGCGGTGCGGCTCTCCAGCCCGCCCACGTTGACGATCCGGCCCCAGCTCTTGGCTTCATCCCGGGCAGGACGTCCCTGGTGAGTCGTACGTAGGACAGCGGCTTGAGCCGCAGCCCATCCCGCCACTGCTGGTCGTCGAACCGTTCCAGGCCGCCCCACGGAGTGCCGCCTGCGTTGTTGACCAGGACGTCCACGCCACCGAGGTCGTCGACCTGCTGCTTGACCAGGTCGGTGCCGGCGAGTTCCGTGATGTCGGCCGCGACCGCCCAGGCCCGGCGGCCTGCGGTCTCCACGTCCTGCGCCACCTTGTCGAGGCGGGTGGTGTCCCTGCCGACGACGACCACGTCGGCACCCTCGGTGGCCAGCTCGACGGCGACGGCGCGACCGATCCCGCTCGTGGCGCCCGTCACGAGCGCCGTCCGTCCCTCGAGCCCCAGACGCATGAATGACTCCTTCGCAGCGTTGCGATGTTAGGGCTGTGTCTATCAAACATTTTTTATCAAAACAAGCCACTTGGATCGGTCCACAGGTCGCACGGCTGCGGACTAGCGCTGGATTGGACCGCTATGATTAAGTATCAAAGCGGTCCTTCGATGGGGACGGACACGACCGACGATGGAGGTGCTAGCCGCGCGTGGCGAAGCTCGATGCTGCTGACGTGACCGTCAAGCGCCCCAACCTCAAGCAGGAGGTCGCCAAGTACGTCCGTGACCTGATCCTGTCCGGCGGCGCACGCCCCGGCCAGCGACTGGACCAGGACCGCATTGCCGAGGAGCTCGGCGTCAGCCGACTGCCGGTGCGCGAGGCCCTGATCACCCTCGAAGGCGAGGGGCTGGTCGAGAACGTCGCGCGGCACGGCTCGTACGTCGCGTCCCTGGAGCCGGCTGACATCAGCGACCAGTTCGAGATGTACGGGCTGCTCAGCGGCCTCGCGGCCGCCAGGGCCGCCATCGCACGACCGGACGGCATGGTCGAACAGCTCGAGCAGATCGTCGCCCAGATGCGCGTGAACACCGACCCACGCGAGCACGACCGGCTCAACTTCATGTTCCACCAGGTCATCAACAAGGCCGGAGCCTCGCGCCGGCTCGTCGCGGTGCTACGAACCCTGTCCGGCTCCATGCCGACGCACTTCTTCGAGCACCACACCGGCCGTGGCTTTCGCGAGCAGGCGCTCGACGAACACGACACCATCCTCGAGGCGCTGCGTAACGGGGACGGTCAGGCCGCGTCGACCGCGCTGATCGAGCACTTCACCCACACGGGCAAGGAAGCGGTCCAGATGCTGCGCGAGAACGGCTTCTGGGACCACGAGGAGTCGTAACCGGCTCGGAATGTGACTGTGTGATGAGGTGTTGTCGTCCGCAGGCGAGGGAGAGGACGATGCATCGATGACCGCCACTACGATTCCCGAGGACTACCGTGACCTGCTCGAGCGTCCGCTGGTAGGCGATCTCGCCACGGTGCGGCCGGACGGCACTCCGCAGGTGAACGCGATGTGGTTCAAGTGGGACGGTGAGCATCTCCTGTTCACCCACGTCGTCACCAGGCAGAAGCACCGCAACGTGGAGGCGAACCCGGCCGTCGCGTTCTCCGTGATCGACCCGGACAACCCGTACCGGCATCTGGAAGTACGCGGTGTGGTGGAGCGGCTTGACCCCGATCCCCGTGGCGACCTCTACGTCGAGCTGGCGCAGCGCTACGGCGCACCGTGGGGCACCAAACCGCCGAAGGACGCGGCGGACCGGGCCGTGCTCGTGGTGCGGCCGACGAAGACCAGCACGCACTGACCGTGGTCCGCAGAAAGCGGGATGCCGCGCTGACGGAGGTGACCGACGGTGGTCGAGGCGGGAGACACGCTGCACCAGGGCGAGACCGACACGATGGTGTTCCACACGACCGGCGCGGACAGCGACGGTGAGTACCTCGAGGTGGAGACGACGTACGGGCCGATGGGCGAGCTGCGGCCGCCCATGCACTACCACCCGCACCAGGTCGAGCTGTTCCAGGTGCTCGACAGGGAGCTGACGTTCGACCTCGACCGCGAGCTCCGTACCGTGGCTGCCGGCGACGAGCTGACGATCCCCCGCCGGCAGCCGCACATGGCGTGGAACGCGGGCTCGCAGCCGGTGCGCTTCCGCTGGCGCACGACGCCCGCGCTGCGTACGGAGAACATGTTCGAGACGATGTGGGGGTTGGTCGAGGCCGGCACCATGGGCAGGCACGGGCAGCCGCGCCCGCCGTTCCTGCAGTCGGTGCTGCTGATGTGGACGTACCGGCAGGAGTTCCGGCTCACCTCGCCGCCCTACCCCGTCGCCGCGGCCGTGGGCTGCGTGCTGGCCGTGCCCGCGCGCGCTCTCGGCTACCGGGCCTGATCCAGCCGCGGCTCAGATGTCGCGGAAGACCCCGATCCTGGCGCCGAGCAGGTTCAGCCGCTCCGCCAGCTGCTCGTAGCCGCGGTTGATCACGTAGACGTTGCGCAGCACCGACGTACCGCGGGCGGCGAGCATGGCGAGCAGCGTGACCACCGCGGGACGCAGGGCGGCGGGACACATCACCTCGGCGGCCGACCAGTGCGTCGGGCCCTCCACGTACACCCGGTGCGGGTCGAGGAGGGTGACGCTCGCGCCGAGCTTGGTGAGCTCGGTGAAGTAGAGCGCGCGGTTCTCGTACACCCAGTCGTGGATCAGCGTGGAACCGTGTGCGGTCGCGGCGATGAGCGCGAAGAACGGCAGGTTGTCGATGTTCAGGCCGGGGAACGGCATCGGGTGGATCTTGTCGATCGGCGCCTTCAGCACCGACGGGTGGATGGTGAGGTCGACCAGCCGGGTACGGCCGTTCGCCGCCGGGTACTCGTCGCTGCGCTCGTAGCTGAGGCCCATCTCCTCGAGCAGCGCCAGCTCGATCTCAAGGAACTCGATCGGCGCCCGCTTGATGGTGATCTTCGAGTCGGTGACGATCGCGGCGGTGATCAGGCTCATCGCCTCGATCGGGTCCTCGGACGGTGCATAGTCGACGTCGAAGTCGATCTGGCCGACGCCGTGCACGGTGAGCGCGGTGGTGCCGATGCCCTCGATCCTCACCCCGAGTGCGTCGAGGAAGAAGCAGAGGTCCTGCACCATGTAGTTCGGGCTGGCGTTGCGGATCACCGTGACGCCCTCGCGACCGGCCGCGGCCAGCAGCGCGTTCTCGGTGACGGTGTCGCCCCGCTCGGTCAGCACGATCGGCCGCGTCGGCCGTATCGTCCGGTCCACCTCCGCGTGGTAGCTGCCCGACGTCGCCTTGACCTCGAGGCCGAACGGCCGCAGCGCCGTCATGTGCGGCTCGACGGTACGCGCACCGAGCTTGCAGCCGCCGGCGTACGGCAGCTCGAACTTCTCCTCGGTGTGCATCAGCGGGCCGAGGAACATGATGATGCTCCTGGTGCGGCGCGCCGCCTCCACGTCCATGTTCGCCAGGTCGAACTGCTCCGGCGGCACGATCTCCAGGTCGTTGTCCTCGTTCAGCCAGCGGATCTTCACGCCGATGCTGGTCAGCACCTCGACGATCCGGTTGACCTCTTCGATCCTGGCGACCTTGCGCAACGTCGTGCGGCCCTTGTTCAGCATCGCGGCGCACAGCAGCGCGACACCGGCGTTCTTGCTCGTCTTCACGTTGATGCTGCCGGACAGCCGGCGGCCGCCGACGACCCGTAGATGCATGGTGCCGGCGTGCCCGAGCGAGACGATCTCCGAGTCCACCGCCTCACTGATCCGCGCCAGCATCTCGAGGCTGACGTTCTGGTGGCCGTTCTCGATCCGGTTGATCGCACTCTGGCTGGTGCCGATGGCCTCGGCCAGCTGGGCCTGCGTCCACCCGCCGTGCTTGCGGGCATCGCGGATCAGGATGCCGACTTTGCGCAGGTAGTCGGTGGACTGGAGTTCTCGTTCCTCGGACACGAGAGGAGAAGATATCTCACATATGAGTTAAACCGTGGCACGACCCGCGTGTTGGGCGCTCAGCGGCCGACGCCGCCCAGCTCGGGGGCACGGCGGACGCCGAACCGGTGCCGCAGCGCCGACTTCGCCGCCTGGAAGCCGCACATACCGTGCACCCCCGCACCCGGGGACGTGGACGACGAGCAGAGGAAGACCGAGGGCAGCGGGGTGCGGTAGGGGTCCCACTGCGGCACCGGCCGGAAGAGCAGCTGCCGCACGGTGGCTGCGCCGCCGGTGAAGTCGCCGTCGACGTACGCCGGGTTGTAGCGCTCGTAGTCGACCGCCGTACGGACGGCCCGGTCGACGACGACGTCGCGGAAGCCGGGGGCGAACCGTTCGAGCTGGGCGTCGATGCGGTCGGAGACGTCCACGTCCGAGCCAGGGGGCACGGTGCAGTACGCCCACAGCACGTGGCGGCCGGCCGGTGCCCGCGAGTCGTCGACCAGGCTCGGCTGGGCGGCGAGGACGAACGGGCGCTGCGGGTGCCGGCCGCCGACCACGTCGGCCATCGCCTGGTCGACCTCGGCCCAGCGCCCGCCCACGTGCACGGTGCCGGCACGGCGGCACTCCGCCGCCGCCCACGGCACCGGCTCGGACAGCGCGTAGTCGACCTTGCACACGCCCGCACCCGGCCGGAAACGGTGTACGGCGGCCGCGTACCACGCCGGCAGTCGGCCGCCGGCAAGGGCGAGGAACTGCTTCGGCGCCAGGTCGAGCAGCACGGCTCGCGCGCGCGGCAGCTCCCGCAGGTCCCGCACCGGCTCGCCGACGCGTATCTCACCGCCGAGGCTGCGCAGCGCGGCGGCCAGCGCGTCGGTGATGGCCCGGCTGCCGCCGCGCGGCATCGGCCACCCGGTGGTGTGCGCAAGCATCGTGAGCAGCAGCCCGAACGGCGCGGTGGCCAGCCGGCGCAGTGGCTGCACCGCGTGCGCCGCGGCGCCGGTGAACAGGCCGCGGGCCTCCTCGGTGCGGAAGGTGCGGGGCACGCCCCGGCCGGTCAGCCGCAACATCGCGGCCGCCAGCGCCGCGGCGCCGCCAGGGTCGGTCGGCAGCCGGCGAAGCGGCGGCGCGAGCAGCAGCTCACTCAGCTCGGTCGCGGACGCCACAAGCGGCCGGAAGATGCGGCGGTACGCGTCCGCGTCCGGCCCCAGCCGCGCCGCCGTGTCCGCCACCGAGCCGAGCACCACCCCGGCGCGGCCGCCGTCGAGCGGATGGGCGTACGCCACCTCGGGCACCCGCAGGTCGACGCGTGCGGTGAGGTCGAACGCGCGGAAGAACGGCGACGCGACGGCCATCGGGTGCACCGCGGAGCAGACGTCGTGCACGAACCCGGGCGAGGTGAGCGCGCTCGTCCGGCATCCGCCACCGATCTCAGGGGCGCCCTCGTAGACGCGGACACCGAGTCCCGCGGCCGCCAGCGTCACCGCGGCGGCCAGCCCGTTCGGGCCGGCACCGACCACGATCGCATCCGGGCAGTCCGTCATACCGACGCCTACTCTCCGTGCAGCCACGCTCTGCGGGTACCCCGGTTGCCAGTCTGCACCGCCCGCCGCGGACACTCCGCGTGCATCCCGCGGAAGCCAGCATGAGCTGCGAGGACAGCAGGCACCACGACGGCGACTCCCTGGTGGTCAGGCGGTCCGCCAAGGCCCAACTACGGTCAGTGACAACACGCGGGGACCCCCCGGGGATTGAGGGGCATGGACGGACTATGTATCGTGCTTTTCGCCCCTAGTACGTAACCATTCATGCCCCGAGGAGAAATCTTCCTGTGACCTTGCCGAGTCGGCGAGGCCTGCGGATTATTTCCCAGCCCCGACCCCCCCACCGACGACGCTTGAGCAGTGCCCTCGCACTCGCATGGGTGCTCCCAGCGTTGATGTTCCTTGCCCTGCTGCAGGCCGCAGGGCCCGCGGGCGACCAGGGAGCGCTGTCCCTGGATCAGGCCCGCCCTGTCAAGAAGGACGTCAAGGCAACCCTGGCCAAGCTGAAGAAGCAGGCCGACAAGTCGTCCGCCGAACTCAGCGCCGCGACCAAGCGGTACGAGAAGAACAAGAGCAGCGTCAAGCTCGCCAAGGCACGGCTACAGCGCACGCAGGTCGCATCCGCCCGCGCCGACCAGGTCTACGAGAAGTACCGCAGCAGGGTCGGCTCGTTCGCCGGTTCGGCGTACCAGGCTCCGCTGCCGGACCAGAACAGCGTCCTGCTGACCTCCAAGGACGGCAAGGAAGCCATCGACAAGGCCACCTCGCTGAACATCATGAGCAAGGGCGAGCAGGCCGCCGTCGAGCTGGCCAGCACGGAGAAGCGGCGGGCCGACGTGCTCGCCGAGCAGGCCGAGAAGCTGGCCGCCAAGACGACGGCGATGCAGAAGAAGCTCGCCGCCGAGGTCAAGACGCTGCGGAAGAGGTCCGCGGAGTCGACCAGGAAGCTCACCAAGCTGCTCAACCGGCTCGCCGGCGGCGCCGCGTCCCGTTACGCCTCGCGTGCGGTGCTTGACGCGCGGTGCAAGAACGCCGACTACGACTCGGGCTCGTTCTCCAACGGACTGGTGCCCGAGTGGGCGTTGTGCAGCCTGCCCGGCTACTCGGGTGAGCAGCTGCGCGGCGACGCCGCACGCGGCTTCGTGGACGCGAACGCCGCGTTCC
Organism: Streptosporangiales bacterium; assembly: GCA_009379825.1. Classification (NCBI taxonomy): domain Bacteria; kingdom Bacillati; phylum Actinomycetota; class Actinomycetes; order Streptosporangiales; species Streptosporangiales bacterium. The sequence goes on along the minus strand of WHTA01000007.1, from coordinate 63,969 downwards.
ACGACCAGTTCGGCAAGAAGATGTGCATCACCGACTCGTACCGCAGCCTGTCGGAACAGCAGGCGGTGTACGCACAGAAGCCCGGCCTGGCCGCCGTACCCGGCACGAGCAACCACGGCGAGGGTCTCGCTCTCGACCTGTGTGGTGGCATCAACCGGTTCGGCACCGCGGAGCACAACTGGCTGGCCGCCAACGGCCCGAAGTACGGGTGGGTGCACCCGGACTGGGCGAAGTGCTGCCCGGCCGAGGCCTGGCACTTCGAGTACAAGCCCGGGACCGGCTGACACGTCCGATTTGCGGGCAATAGCACGATAACCGTGTGTCGTAGCGCGGTCACCGCACCGTCGCCGGTTACCGTGACACCGTGTTCCAGCTCGTCGTACGCGTGCTGGCCACCTTCGCCGTCCTCGCGACGTCGCTCCTCCTTCCCGTCCGGCCGGTCTCCGCGGACAGCGTCACGACGCTGCAGCGGCAGGTGGCCGACCTTCGCGTCGAAGCCAACCGGGCCACCAAGGCGCTGACGAAGAACACCAGCCGCTACGAGGAGGCGCGGCGACGGCTGCGGCAGACCGAACGCCGGCTGCTCGCCACCGCACAACACGAGCAACGGGTGAGCGACGACCGCGAGCAGGCACGGCAGGGGCTCGTCGACTTCGCCGTCGCCGCGTACCAGGGACCGGGCGGCGACGAGCTCAGCGGGCTGCTGGAGAACCCGCTGGCGACGGTCGCGCGCTCCCGCTCCACCAGCGACGCTGCGTACCTCGCGGACAGCCGCGCCCACGCCGTCCGCTCGTACGGCCAGGAGCTGGCCAGGCAACGGGCGCTGCACCGGCAGGCGAAGACGCTCGAACGGTCCGTCACCGGCCAGCAGAAGCGGCTGGCCGCCCAGCAGAAGCGGCTGCAGGCGGAGTCCAAGCGCATCACGGACAAGCTGCTCGACCGGCTCGACCGGCTGACCGTGCGGCTGGTCAAGGCCAAGCGGTACGGCGACGCGTTCCAGGTCAGCAGGGAGCGCCTGAAGCGCAGCGGCGCGAGCGGCGCCTCCTGCGAGAAGCCGACCGTGCGCGGCTTCCCCAACGGGCTGATCCCAATGGCGCTGCTGTGCCCGCTGCCGCAGCCGGGCCACTCGCTGCGCGCCGACGCGGCGCGCGGCTTCTGGCTGCTCGACACCGCGTACAAGATGCGCTTCGACCGCCACATCTGCATCACCGACTCGTACCGCTCGCTGGCGGCGCAGCACGCCGTCTACCGGGCGAAGCCCGGCCTTGCCGCGGTGCCAGGCACCAGCCGGCACGGCCTGGGCATGGCGGTCGACCTCGGCTGCGGCATCCAGATCTTCGGCTCGACCCCGTACCGCTGGATGAAACGCAACGCGCCCAAGTTCGGCTGGGTGCACCCGCGGTGGGCCGAGACTACGCGGCTCGAGCCGTGGCACTGGGAGTACCAGGGCTGACCGCGGTCAGCGGAGAGTCGGGTCAGAGTGCCTCCCGGAGAGCACCGAGCAGCCTGGCCTTCGAGCGGACCCCGACGATGCTCGACACCAGCTCGCCGGCCTTGTACAGGTGGAGCGTCGGGAAACCCATCACCCCGCCGGCGATGACGAGCGCGGACTCGTAGTCGCCGTCCACCCGCACGACCCGCAACCGGCCGGCGAACTCGGCGGCGATCTCCGCGAGGATCGGCGCAAGCATCCGGCACGGCGCGCAGCCGCGTCCCCAGAACTCGACGAGCACCGGCGTCCCGCTGCGGAGCACGAGCTCCGCGAACGTCGCCTCGGTCACGTCGACGATCTCCACCGTGCCCTCGCTGCTGGCCGTGGTCATGCTTGCTCCTTCGGTGGGAAGTAGGCGCACGCGGGGTCGGGGGCGCCGACGCCGTGGCGTACGAGCGCGTCCTGCAGCTGCTGGCCCAGCCTGGCGTGCACCTCCTGCAGCCTGGCGATGCACGTCTCCAGCTCCCGCATCTTCTGCCGGTAGGCGTGCAGCGAAGCGGGGCACGAGTCGCCGGCGTCGTTGCCCTCACGCAGGCACTCGACGAACGGGCGGGTCTCGTCGAGCGAGAACCCGATGTCCACCAGCGCCCGGATCTGTTCGACCACGCGGAGGTCGGACTCGTCATAGCTGCGGTAGCCGTTGGTCGTACGCCTGGCCGACAGGAGCCCGCCGTTCTCGTAGTGCCGCAACGCACGGGTCGTGATACCCGCGCGCTCGGCCAGCTCTCCTATCCGCATACCCGACGGTAGACCTTGCCGCCGACATCAAGGCCAACGTCGACAGCGGCTGTTCGGTGACCCGCGCCCTCGCTGGGTAAGAACCTCGTAATCGGGTGTAAGAGCCACGTAATCCCTTGTCCGGAACGGCTTCGCGACACTGCTTGTCGAAGGGACGTAACAGTTCGAGGGAGGTCCCTGATGGAACTCAGCGTCCGCGTAGGCGACCTGCGCAACCTGGCAGGCGTCACGAGAGCGATCGGCGACGAGGACGTACGGCCCGCAGTGCGCGTACTGGACGCCGGCACAGGCACGTTGGCCGCCGCTCGCCTGGCCGGGTTCGGATCACGGCCATCGATCGAGCGCTGTCTGCAGGTGTGGGAGGGCATCTTCGGCGGCATCGCCACCAAGCTCGTCAGCGTCGGCGACAAGTTCGACGCGACGGCCAACCAGGCAGGATCCGCCGACGTGGACTCGGCCGCGGCCTACCGACGGGTCGTCACCACCGACCCGGGAGACGTGGGGATCCGATGACCGTCACCGTCGACACGCTACGCGGGGTCAACCCGGGCGCGCTCGAGTCGCTCGGCTTCATCACCGCGGCGGACCGGGCAGGCAGCGCAGCTGATGCCTTCGACCGGGTCAGGAGCGCCGTCAGGGCTGGTCGGGTGTGGAGCGGCGAAGGCCAGCCGGAGGCGAGCACGGTCGTCCAGATCGACGCGCTCGCCCTGGCCGTCGCGCGAGCGCAGATGACCGCCGCGGACACCACGGCGCGCACGCTCGGCCTCGCGCTGCACCGCGCCAGGGGCGGCCTACTCGAGGCCGTTCGCGAGGTGGACGCGGATCCCGACCTCAGGCTCACCGACGAGGGCACTGTGGAGTTCGTCGGCGAGCCCATCAGGCACGGCAGCGGCTTCAGCGACGGAGCCGGCGGTGACAAGGCGGCCGCACTGACGCGGGTGATCAGGCTGATACTGATCTTCGCCGAGACCGCGGACGCGACCGCACGGACGGCGTTCGACCGCATCGCGCACAACACGCCCGTGTTCTCCGACGTCGCCGACGCCGGCTTCCTCGCCCGCAACACGCAGGCGCTCGACGCGGCGCTGCGGGAAGGCGCGCTCGCCCGCGCCAGACTGCGCGCATGGGAGCAGGCACCGCCGGTCACGTACGCGCAGTACCTCCAACTGGCCAGTGAGCTCGACGCCCGAGCGCTCGAAGCACTTGCGGGGCTGCCGCTGGCAATCGAGTCCGCAGTGCACGACTCCGGTCCGTTCTTCGCCGCGGCCGGATTCTTCGCACCGTGGAACCCACCCGTGGCAGTTGTCGCCGCGGTTGCCGGCGGTGGAGTCGCGACGTTCCATGTCGGGCCGTCGCTGTACGGGATATTCAAGCCCTATCTCGAAGGCGTACAACTGCCGGACCGCGGCGGCGCGCCCGGGAACGTCGCAGGCCGTACACCCGAAGTCGACGACGCGGAGCTGCGCGGCATCGTCACGACCCACTTCGACGTGGCTGCGGGGGACGTAACGGTAGGCCGTGGCTCAGGGACGCTGGCCGACCTCGCCAGATACCAGCGGGCAACCGGTCAGCAGCTCAGTCCGTCCGCCGGCCTGAATGACCTGGTGGAAGACCTGACCGGCCAACCGCTGGCGGAGCGCGACGCGGTGCGCCAGGCGACCGAGCTACGCGGCGAGCTGCGTAGCTGGCTCACCGACAACCCGGACGCATCGGCAGCGGACCGCCAGGTGGCCCGCTACGTCCTCGCCGATCTGGACGACGCGCTGGCGACGGACCCGTAATCGGCTGTCAGACCGCTTGCAGGGTGCCGGCCAGGTGCGGGAACAGGCGGAGTGCCGTGCCGCCGCTCACTTCGGCCAGGTCGGCCTGGGACAGCTGCGGGAGGGACGCGCGCGGCAGGTCGGCCATGGCGCCGTAGCCGGGCTCCTCCTCGATCCACGGGTAGTCGGAGCCCCACATCATCCTGCTGGCGCCGTACCACGAGACGATCGACGCGACGACCTCGTTGAGGTCCTGGTACGGCGGCTGCTGCCTGGAGAACGCGTACTGCCCCGCGAACGAGACGTGCACGTTCTCGACGTCGGACAGCCGCTGCAACGCCGCCAGGGTGGACTGCGGGAACGGGTCCGGGAACCACGGCCGACCGTGTCCGTCCACCCGCTTCTCGAACGGGCAGAACCCCATGTGGTTGAGCACGACGACGAGGTCTGGCACCACCTGGACCAGCTCTTCGAGCAGCGGCAGCTGATCGGGCGGCAGGTACGTCCACAGCGGCAAGCCCTGCTCGCTCAACGCTTCCGCGACCGGCAGGAAGGGTGACTCCTTCACCGAGCGTTCGGCATCACCCAACCAGCTGGCCCGCAACGCGTGGAAAGGGAACAGCGTGCGCCTGATACGCAGCACCTCGACCGGATCGTCGTCGGTCTTGCCCAGTACCGCCGCGCCAGCAACGCCGACCGCCGCAAAGCGGTTCGGCTCGCTCGCGAGAGCCTCCGCGACGTAACGGTCGTGGTGGTCGAGCGGAACCAGCACGGCAGCGTCCACACCCGCGGTGTCCATCTCCGCGGACAGCTGTTCGATGCTGGCTTCCCGGTCCGAAGGGACCATCTCGTTCGCGCCACGTGGATAGTCGTCGGTCACCGACCGGAACACGTGAGCGTGGGCATCAACCCGGACACCTCTCACGGCAACTTCCCCCTGTCCCCCAGTACCTCGGCCCAGTCGGGTCTGGTGCACGAGGCGTCAAGCTTTGCTGAAGCTCTGGCGTCCTTCCTACCAAGACGTTGAAGGGTACGAAACCCCGCCGAGGGCGTTAGTAGCGCTGTGTCACGCATCCACGATCACCCGGCCGTCGCCTGCACCGAGTGCACCCACGGTAGCGCAACTACGCCCTAGCTCGTCCAGATGTCGAGACATCCGGCCGGCAAGAACCAGACCTCCTCAGCCAAGATCTACGATCGCGGCGACCGGTCCGCCGCCGTCCGGCCCCTGGTGTGCAGCCGATACGGAGACGAAAACCGCAGGATCCCCACTGACGGACGCCGCCACGCCACCGACACAAGCCTTGATCTGCCGGTGCCAATGCACATCGGAATCGTCCAGCATGGCGTTACGCCAGCCACGCACGCGGCCGTCCTGGCTCGCCTCACACTTCAGGAACAGGTTGACCAGCCGACCGTCCAGGTCGGACGGGTGCGGACGCTGCGGCAACTCGAGTCCCGCGTCCTCGATGGCGGCCCACAGACCGTCCGTGTCGAGCGCGTCACGCATGACCGAGTGACCGATCCGGTAACGACCGCCGACGCCGCGCGCGTTGCCGACTACTACGACCTGTGCACGGTCCAGTTCCACCCCGGACGAACACGACGCCACCGACGAGTACAGCGAACGGTCACGCAGCACCTGGTCGTCGGTAGGTTGCTCGGTCTCGCCCAGTGCCACCGCGATCCCGAGTGCCGTGCAACCGTTCGACAGGTCCATCGACTCGAGCGTGTGTTCCGTCCACACCGTGTGTCCGCGGCTCTTCGCGTCCTGAATGGTGTCGATGGTGAGCAGTGGTGTCTTCGTCTGCACATAGTGCACGTCGGACGGATCGCTGATGCCCGCGCGTGCCATCGCGTCCTTCACCGCCGCCGCAACCTTCGTGACCATGCCGGTGCGGCCGATCTCCTCGGGCAGCAGCTCCTCGCTCATCGCGAAGCCGACGGTCAGCCGCGGTTCTTCGGTCGCGACGGTTCGTTCCGGTGGGAGCGTCGCGAACACCGTCGCGTGCGGGCTGATGACGCCGTCGGTGCCACCGGACCACACGATGGGTATCTGCTTGACCTCGGCCGACGACCTGGTGCCCTTCTCCTCGAGCACCTCACGGAACGCGCGGTCCGCGATGATCCTGGTGTAGTCGTTGACGCCACCGTTACCCTCGGTCTTGCCGATCACCGCGACGACCCGGTCTGCGTCGAACACACCGGCATCGATCAGGCGCACCAGCTCGGACGCGTCACTGACCGAGTGCAACGGGATCTTGCGTACCTCGATGGCTTCCGGCATCGACGGCTCCCTCCGTGGTCACGAACCGAAGAACGGTTGCGCCTAGCCCACCACACCGACACCGCGCTCAGCTAGATGCAATGTCGCGCCGGCGCAACGACCACAGCCCGACGCCCGTCAACGCCGCGGCGACCATCGTCAGAGCGAGGTACGTCACCGCGGTCCGCTCGTAGAACGGATTCACGTGTGCGAACGGCGAAAGCAACCGGAACACCCACTGCGGCAAGCCCCAGTGCACAGCGATCTCGACGCCGAGCATCACGGCAAGCGCCAACCAGGCGATCACCGCCGTGCCACGCCCGAACACGCCGTACGCGGCGACGCCTACGCCCACCAGCACCCAGATCGCCGGCGCGATGCCCACCGTCAGGCCCAGCATCGACACCACCTGGCCGGGGAGGTCGCCTGCGCTCAGGCCGCCACCCACGCCAGCGCCGAGACCGAGGATCGCCAACAGCACCACAGGCACGGCCATCGCGAACACGAGATGGCTCGCCGCCCACCGGGTCCTGCCTGCCGGCGCAGCGAGCACGGTCTCGGCATGGCCGAGCTCCTCCTCCGTACGCATCCGCAACGTGGTGAGCACGGCGTAGAACGCGACGATGAGGCCGAGCAGGAACGCGACGTAGACGAAGAAGGCCGCGCTCGGCGAGACGCCCATCGCAGCGGCGTACTCCCGTAGCCACGCGCCTTTGGCGTACGCACTCATCGCGCCCGCACCGCCGGCATAGCCGGTGCCGAGCGCACAGCAGGCAAGCACCGTCGCCCACCCGACGGCCATGCCGCGGTGCAGCCGCCACGCCAACCCGAGCGGTCCGCGCAACACGGGCGTCACCGTGCCGGCGGCCAGTCGTTCTGGCAGCAGGCCACCCGCGAGGTCGCGCCGGGTCGACAGCACGTACGCGGCCGCCAGCAACACCGTGGCGAACGCGACCACGAGAGCGAACGGCCACAGCCGTTCGCCGGCGAACGGGCGGACGTGTTCGAGCCAACCGCTCGGGCTCAGCCAACCCAACCAGACCAGCCCGGACCCACCCATGTCCGAGACACCACGGACGAGATGGCCGACGTAGAACACACCGATGGCGCCGAACGCAGCCAGCTTCACACTCGTGGTCACCTGCACGAGCACTGCCGCCAGACTCGCCGCGACCACGACTGCGGCAAGTGCCACCGCGGCGAACGTCACAGAACCGAGCACCGGCAGCTGCATGGCAACGAGACCACCCGCGATGACGACGGCGAGCACGAGTCCGGCGCCCGTCACCACGCTCACGGCAGCGGTCAACGGCGCATGCCGGCCGACCACCGTGGCGCCGAGCAGCTCGCGGCGACCGGCCTGCTCCTCGGACCTCGTGTGCCGTACGACGAACAGGATCGCGCCGATCGCGCAGGCGAGGGTCGTGCCGGCAAAGGCCTCCTGCGCCACCAACGCTCCCGGTGTGCTGTCGAAGGCGCGCGACTGGAAGAGCAGAAACATGGGGATGTCGAGCACCTGCTCGAACCGCTCCTGCCGCGCTCGCGCGGTGGGGTACGTGCTTCCCACGGTGCCCGCGCGGCCGAGGACGATGGTGAGGGGCAGCAGCAACCACAGCGGCAGCAGGAACCGGTCGCGCCGCAGGATCAGTCGCACCAGGCCGGCCGTCCCGGTGAGGGTGGTCATGCCGTCACCGGCGCGGGAACGCTGCCCTGGTAGTGCCGCAGGAACAGCTCTTCGAGCGTCGCGGGTTGCACCACGAGGTTGCGTATCCCGTTCGTGGCCAACACGTACATAACATTGTCGAGCTGCTCAGTCTCGACCTCGAAGTGCGCACGCGCACCGTCGACGTGCAGGTCGTGCACGCCGGCCGTCGCCGCGAGCGGTTGCGCCGACCCGGCCAGCTCCACCGTCACCGAGGTGCGGGTGAGATGGCGCAGCTGCGCGAGGCTGCCGGACTCGACCGTACGCCCGGCGCGGATGATCGTCACCGTGTCGCACACGGCCTCGACCTCGGCGAGGACATGGCTGGACAGCAGGACCGTACGGCCGCGCGCCTTCTCCTCGGCCATGCACTCGCGGAACACGGACTCCATCAACGGGTCGAGGCCGGACGTCGGCTCGTCGAGGATCAGCAGCTCTGCCTCCGAGGCCAGGGCAGCGACGAGCGCCACCTTCTGCCGGTTGCCCTTCGAGTACGTGCGCGCCCGCTTCCGTGGGTCGAGGTCGAACCGCCGCAACAGCTCGTCCCTGCGCCCGGCGTCGACGCCGCCGCGCATCCGGCCGAGCAGCTCGACGATCTCGCCGCCGGACAGGCCGGGCCACAGCGTGACGTCCCCAGGTACGTACGCGAGCCGCCGGTGCAGCTCGACCGCGTCGCGCCACGGATCGCCGCCGAGCACCTGCACGTCGCCCGCGTCTGCGTGCACCATCCCGAGCAGCACGCGCAGTGTCGTCGACTTGCCCGCGCCGTTCTGGCCGAGGAAGCCGTGCACGTCGCCGGTGCGGACGGCCAGGTCGAGCCCGTCCAGCGCGCGTGTGGCGCCGAACGTCTTCACCAGGCCGGTCGCGGTAATCGCCTCAGTCATCGCCTGCCCCCTCCAACGTCTGCTCCTCGTCGGCAACTGCCTGCACCGCCTCGGTGAGCTGGCCGCCGACACCGGAGGCCAGGAACTCCCCCATGGCCGCGTACACGTCGCCGATGGCCGCACCCAACCGACTTGTGTTCTCCGACTGCAGTACGTCCACGCCGGTCCGCCTGGAGACGTGCTCGTGTAGCACGAGGGTGCCGCCGTGCATGGCCGCCATGACGGCCGCCGCGTCCCTCGTCCGCGCGGAGCCGGCGGGGAAGCGTTCGGGCCAGGTGGCGGTCAGGAACTCCTCCGTCAGCGCGGCACCCTCGTCGAAGAACGTGGCCGCCGCGGCGGACCCTTCGACGAGCGCGCGGGCGAGGTATCCGGTGCTGAGCCGGCTGGTCTCGAACATCGTCGGGACGAACCCGGGGTTCGCCGCCTCGCCCGCCATGCTGCGCCTGGCCTGCTCGAGCAGGGTGCCGATGGCGTGCTCGTCGCACGCCTCGCGCAGCCCGTCCTTGGTGCCGTAGTGCTGTTGTACGAGCGCGGGCGAGACGCCCGCCTCCGCGGCCACGCTCCTGATCGTCGTGGCCTTGAAGCCGTGGACGGCGAACTGGCGCAGCGCGGCATCCATGATCCTGGCCCGGCCGACCCGGCCAGCAGGGGTGTTCATACGTACACTGTACAGTTGTATACCCTAGCTGACAACGGTGCCGGCGGCTCCCGTCACGGCGTCCTCGATGTGCGCGAGCGAGGTGATCACCGCCCGCCGGCCGCCGTGCTCGACGAACCGGCACACCGCCTCGACCTTCGGCCCCATCGAGCCGGCGGCGAACTCGCCGGCGGCCGCGTACGACCGCAGCTGCGCGGACGTCACCTGGGTCAGCGCACGCGCGTACGCGGTGCCGTACCCGGTCTGCACGTGGTCCACGTCGGTCGCGATGACGAGCGCGTCCACGCCGAGGGCCCGCGCGAGCAACGCGGCGGTGAGGTCCTTGTCGATCACCGCCTCTATGCCGCGCAGCCCGCCGGACTCGTGCACCACGGGGATGCCGCCGCCACCGCCGACCACCACGACGTAGCCCTGGTCGAGCAGCACGCGTGCCGGGTCGGCGTCGAGCACCTCGCGCGGCTCCGGCGACGCCACCACCCGACGCCAACCGCGCTCGCCCCGGTCCTCCCAGTTCTGGCCGTGCTCGATCAGGGTGCGGGCTTCCGCGTACGGCAGGTACCGGCCAACCGGCTTGCTCGGCCGAACGAGCAGCGGGTCGTCGGCGTCCACCCGGGTGCGGGTGACGAGGGCGGCCACCGGCCGCTCGACACCACGTAGCCAGAACGCGCGCTGCAGTGCGTCGAGCAGGATGAAGCCGATGGTGCCCTGGGTCTGTGCGCCGCACCAGTCCAGCGGTACCGGCGGTACGACGTCGGCGGCGAGCTCGTTCTTCACCAGGATGTTGCCGACCTGCGGGCCGTTGCCGTGCGTCAGCGCCACCTCGTGCCCGGCGACCACCAGGTCGGCCACGTGCTCCATGGCGCCGGTGACCGCGGCGATCTGGTCGTCCGGCCGCGCCGACCCGTCCGGCGCCGTCATGGCGTTGCCGCCGAGGGCGATCAGCACTCGCATCCGCGCAGCGTACGTCATCGCGCGCGGGTCGGGACTAGTCCTGAGCGCCGTCCAACCAGGCCCTTACGCGGGTGCCGTCGGAGTCGAGTACCGGCGGTGCACCGTGCACACGTCGGGTGGTCTCCGCGCCTTCGGCGTCGAAGAAGCGCAGCGGTGGACCGGGCAGCTTCACGGTGCCGAGCGTCTCGTGCTGGACGTCGACGACGAGCCCCTGGCTCTGCGTCTGGTCCCACTCGTACACCTCATCGATGCCGCGCACCTTGCCGGCGGGCACGCCGACGCCGGCAAGCTCGGCGAGCAGCTTCTCCGCCTCGTACTCGGCGAACGCCGCCTCCACTGCCTCGATCACCTGTGGGCGGTTCTCCACCCGCTCGCTGTTGGTGGCCATGCCGGGCGCCTGCGGGTCGAGGCCGAAGGCCGTGCAGAACTTCTGCCACAGCCCCTCGGTGCCCACGGCGATCTGCACCGCGCCGTCGCGGCAGCGGAACAGCCCGTACGGGCAGATCGACGGGTGATGGTTGCCCTGGGCCTTGCCGACCTTCCCGGCCACCGTCCAGGCGGTGCCCTGGAACGCGTGCACGCCGACGATCGCGGCCAGCAACGACGTACGCACCACCTTGCCGCGCCCGGTGTGTTCGCGCTCGAGCAGCGCGGCGAGCACGCCGTTCGCGCCGTACATGCCGGCCAGCAGGTCACCGATCGGCACACCGACGCGCTGCACGTCGTCAGGACCGGAACCGGTCACCGACATCAGGCCGGCCTCGCCCTGCGCGATCTGGTCGTAGCCAGGCCGGCCACCCTCAGGACCGTCGTGGCCGAAGCCGGTGATCGACATCACCACCAGGCGCGGGTTCAGCTCGAACAGCCGGTCGGTCGGGAAGCCGAGCCGGTCGAGCACGCCGGTGCGGAAGTTCTCCAGCAGCACGTCGGCGCGGCTGACCATGCGGGCCAGCGTCGCCTTGCCGGCCTCGCTCTTCAGGTCGAGCGTGATCGACTCCTTGTTCCTGTTGCAGGACAAGAAGTAGGTCGACTCGCGGCCCGCCTCCGGCTGCTCGGGATCGACGAACGGCGGACCCCAGCCGCGGGTGTCGTCACCGGTGTCCGGCGTCTCCACCTTGATCACGCGGGCGCCGAGGTCGCCGAGGATCATGCCAGCGTGCGGGCCGGCGAGCGCCCGAGTCAGGTCGACGACGACGTACCCGGCAAGCGGCCCAGTTGCTGCGTCCATGGAGCCAAGGCTAGCTGCCGGGCGACCGTCTCCGCTGTGATGCAGATCGCCGCGGGCGCTCGGTCCCAGATCGCGGGATGCTGCAAATCCCGCATGGTCGGTAGATTGCCGGTCATGCGGGCTGCGTACATCACCGAGGTCGGACCGGCGGAGAACATCACCATCGGAGACCTCGCGGAACCCACGCCAGGTCCGACCGACGTGCTCGTGCGCACGCAGGCGATGGCCGTCAACCACGTCGACACGTTCGTCCGCGCCGGTACGTACCCGGTTCCGATGACGTTCCCGTTCGTGGTGGGGCGCGATCTGGTCGGTACGGTCGCCGCGGTCGGTGCCGCCGTCACGGACTTCCGCGTCGGCGAGCCGGTGTGGTGCAACAGCCTCGGGTACGGCGGCCGGCAGGGCTCGTTCGCCGAGTACGCGAACGTGCCTGGGGATCGCCTCTACCTGCTGCCCGCCGGGGTGGAACCGGTGCCCGCCGTCGCGCTGTTGCACACGGCCGCGACCGCGTACCTCGGGCTGTTCAGGGAGGCGCAGCTGCGCTACGGGGAGACCGTCCTGGTCTCCGGTGCGGCCGGTGGCGTCGGCAGCGCCGTGGTGCAGCTCGCCGCGGCAGCGGGCGCGACGGTGATCGCCACGGCACGCGACGACGACGCGGACTGGTGTCGCGCGTGCGGGGCGAGCGAGGTCGTCGACTACCGCGATCCCGACCTGTGGACGAAGGTCGCCGCCGCCGCTCCCGGTGGCATCGACGTGTTCTGGGAGAACTCGACGCACTACGCGTTCGAGCACACCCTCCCGTTGCTCGCCCGCGGCGGGCGCTTCATCGTCATCGCGGGCAGGCAGGCGCTGCCTTCGCTGCCGATCGGGCAGCTCTACGTGAACGACGCGAGCCTGCGCGGCTTCGTGATCAGCAACGCAAGCGCGGCGGACCTCGCCGACGCCGCGCGAGCGGTGAACCGTGGCCTCGCCGACGGCGTGCTACGGGCCAGCGTCGCCGCCGAGCTCCCGCTGGCCGAGGCCGCCGACGCCCACCGGCAGCTGGAAGCCGGCGCCACCCGCGGCCGCATCGTCGTCGTGCCCTGACGGCCGCGCTCCCAGCACGAGGCACAGGATCCACTGCCACGAGCGGGCCATCGACGCCGCTACAGCCAGTCGACGGGTGACGCGGGGATGCCGCCGGCCAGTCGGGCGTAGCCGGATCCTCGGTTGAAGAACGGCTGCTGGTCGCCCCGCTCGGAGCGCAGCGATGCCCGCAGCCGCTGGGAGGCACGCTCGTCCAGCGACGGCGCGTCGGCCGGGCCGGTCACCACCACGCCGTAGTCGCGGCGGGCACCGTCGAGCGACACCTTGCCCCACCGCACGTCGCGCAGCACGTCGTCGTACGGGCGGACGAGCGGGTCGCCCCAGCCGCCGCCCCCCGTGGTGCGGATCCTGATCACCTCGCCCGCCTGCACCGGCTCGGCGTCCGCGAGCGCGTCCACCTGCCGCTCGTTCGGGCCGGCGGGGTCGACGGTCACTGCGAACGGGCGGCCGGCGCGGCCACCCTTCACGCCCCAGCACGACAACATCGACCGGTCGGCGATGGACATGAAGTGCGCGTCGCGCAGCATCCTTATGCGCTTCTCGTAGCCGAGACCACCTCGGCGCAGCCCCGGGCCGCCGGAGTCGACGGCGAGACCGAGCGACCCGACCACGAACGGGAACCTGCTCTCCGCGAACTCGGTCGGCAGGTTCCGCGAGTCCGGCACCACGTGGATGGTGTCCTCGCCGTCGGCGTACGGCCGTCCGCCTGAGCCGCCGCCGAGCACCTCACGCATCAGGTACGGCTCACCCGCGGCGTCGGTGCCGTAGACACCCGTATAACGGATGGTCTCCTGGTCGGCGGGCATCTCGCCGTCCACCGCCTTGGCGACGGCACCCGCGAGCACGCCGAGCATGCGCAGGATGACGAAGGTGCGCGCGTTCGTCGGTGCGGGGAACACGGGGGTGAGCAACGTGCCCTTGTCAGGAAAACGCATCTCCAGCAGCGGCACCACGCCCTCGTTCACGTCCAGCTCGGCCATCCGCTCCGGGCTGTCCGCGAGGTTGCGCAGGATCGGCGCGAGCCACTTCTTCAGGAACACGCCCTCGGCGTAGTCGCCGCAGTGGTTGATCGGGCCCTTCGCCTGCGGTGCGGTGCCGGAGAAGTCCACGATCAGCCGCGCGCCGTCGACGTCGTCGTCCGGGGTCCTGGTCAACGTGATGCGCTGCGTGTGCAGCTTCGGCGGGTCGACACCGTCGTGCTCCGCGTAGTCCTCCCACACGTACGTGCCGACGGGGATGCGCGAGAGCACCTCGCGTCTGAACGTCTCCGTGGTCTTGTCGAGCAGCGCGTCGAAGCACGCCTCCACCGCCGTGACCCCGTACCTGTCGAACAGCTCGCCGAGCCGCCGCGCACCCATCAGGCAGGCGGAACACTCGGCGTCCAGGTCGGCGGCGAGGCTGTCCGGCATCCGCGAGTTGCGGGTCATGATGCGCAGGGCGGCGTCGTTGCGCACCCCGGCGTCCCAGAGCTTGATCGGCGGCACCATCAAGCCCTCCTCGAACACCGTCGTCGTGTGTGACGGCATCGAGCCGGGCACCGAGCCGCCGATGTCGTCGTGGTGGCCGAACGCCTGCATGAACGCCACCACGTACGGCTCGCCGGCCTCGTCGGTGGCGAACACGGGCACCGTGACGCACAGGTCCGGCAGGTGCCCGATGCCGCCCTCGGACAGGTACACGTCGTTGTGGAAGTACACGTCGCCCGGCCGCATCGTCTCCGGCGGGAAGTCCCTGGCGACCGGGTGCACGAGCGCCGAGTACGACCGGCCGGTGAGCTTGCGCAGGTGCCGGTCGTGGATGCCGGCCCTGAAGTCGTGCGCGTCCCTGATCATCGGCGACCGCGACGTACGTTCGATCGCAGCCTCCACCTCGCGCTCCACGCTGGCCAGGTAGCCCTCCACGATCTCCACCAGCACCGGGTCGGGCGCGCCAGCGGTGGCGGGGTCGGTCAGCCGGTAGCCGTACGGATGCTGCCGCATCAGGATGCCTCCCGGGCGACGAGCAGGTTGCCGTAGCGGTCGACCTCGGCGACGAAGCCTGGATGCACGGGCACGGTGGCACCGAACTCCTCCAGCACCGCAGGCCCGGTCACGGTGTCGCCGGCGCCCAGCCGCGCCCGGTCGTACGTGCCGGCCTCCGTCCAGCCGCCGAAGTACGCGGGTCTGCTGCCGGTGCGGGCGTCCTCGCCGCCGGTGCCCGATGCGATCTCGGGGATCTCCGGCCGGCGGATGGGCCCGATACCGGTCACCCGCAGGTTCACCCACTCCACCTGCTGCCGCTCCTCGTGCGCGAAGTCGTAGCCGTAGAGCTGTCGGTGGGTGGCGTGGAAGCGATCTGCGGCCGCGCCGAGCAGGGCGCCGTCGACGGGCCCGTCGGACAGCTCCACCCGCACCTCGAACGCCTGGCCGAAGTACCGCAGGTCCGCCGTGCGGACGAACTTCCGCTGTGCCTCGGGGAAACCCTCCTTGGCCAGCGCGGCATCGGCCTCCGCCCGCAGCGCCGCGAACATCGCCTGCACGGCGGCGGGATCGAGCTGTTCCTGGCGGCACACGTACGTACGCACGTAGTCGTTGCGTACGTCGACGGTCAGCAGCCCGTACGCGGACAGGTTGCCGGGGTTGCGCGGCACCAGCACGCCGTCGAGGCCGAGCACGTCCACCAGCCGGCACGCCGCGAGCGAACCCGACCCGCCGAACGTGACCAGCCGGAAGTCGCGGACGTCCAGGCCGCGCTTCACGGTGACCTGGCGCAGTGCGTTCGCCTGGTTCCACGCGGACACCTCGAGGATGCCGTCGGCCAGTTGTTCGACACCGAGGTCGAGCTTGCCGGCAAGCACGGCGAGGCCGGCGCGGGCCGCCGCCGCGTCCAGCGGTATCTCACCGCCGAGCAGGTGCGGCGGGATGCGCCCAAGCACCAGGTTCGCGTCGGTGACCGTCGGCTCGGCACTGCCGTGCCCGTAACAGATCGGCCCCGGGCTCGCCCCCGCCGACCGCGGTCCCACCTTCAGCGTGCCCTCGGGGCTCATCCAGGCGATCGAGCCGCCGCCGGCGCCGACCGTCACCACGTCGACCATGGGGATCTTGCTCGGGTACGTGCCGATGCTGCCCTCGGTGGTCAGCGCCGGCTCGCCGTCGACGGCCACGGCTACGTCGGTGGAGGTGCCCCCGCCGTCCAGGGTGACCACAGAGCCGAACCCGGCATGCCGCGCGACGAGCGCGGCGCCGAGCACACCCGCGGCCGGCCCGGACAGCACCGTGCTGATCGGCTGGTGCACCACCTCGGCGGCGGACAGCACGCCGCCGTTGGACTTCATCACGTAGAACGGGATCGGCTCGCCGCGCAGCCCGGCGAGCCTGCGTTCGATGTTCGCCACGTAGCCGCGGATGTCCGGCTTGACCGCAGCGTCCACGAGCGTGGTCACGCTGCGCTCGTACTCGCGGTACTCACGCAGCACATCGCTGGAGATGCTCACGACCGCGTCCGGGTGCTCGCGTGCCAGCACGTCGCGCATCGCCTGCTCGT
Organism: Streptosporangiales bacterium; assembly: GCA_009379825.1. NCBI lineage: Bacteria > Bacillati > Actinomycetota > Actinomycetes > Streptosporangiales > Streptosporangiales bacterium. The sequence goes on along the minus strand of WHTA01000007.1, from coordinate 47,682 downwards.
GTGCGCTGTTGGCGTAGGCGTGCAGGAAGCACACGCCGATGGTGTCGATGCCCTGCGCCAGGAACCAGCGCGCCACCTCCACCGCCTGCGCCTCGTCGAACGGGCGCAGCTCGCTGCCGTCGTACGCCAACCGGCCGCCGACCGTACGGACCCTGTCGACCGGCACGATCCGCGGCGGCTTCACCCAGAAGTACGAGTTCCCGTAGCCGTCGGGCACCGCTTGGCGTGCGATCTCCAGCACGTGCCGGTAGCCCTCCGTGGTGACGAACCCGAGGTCGGTGACCTTGCCTTCGAGCAGCTTGTTCGTCGCGACGGTGGTGCCGTGGCTGACCGCCTGCACGGCGTCCGCGCCGGCACCGAGCGCGCCGAGCGCCTTGTGCACCCCGGCGAGGAAGCCGTCGGCGGGATCCGCCGGCGTGGACGGCGTCTTCGTGGCGACGAGGTCGCCGGTGTCTTCGTCCACGGCCACCACGTCGGTGAACGTGCCACCGGTGTCGATACCCACCCTGATCCGCCTCGCCACAGTCCAAGACTGTGGCAGGCTCGCCCCATGACGGCAACCGACCAGAAGGCACACCTGAAGCGCTACCTACAGATCGCTCGTGACGTGCTGCTCTGGAAACTCGACGGCCTCTCCGAGTACGACATCCGCCGCCCGCTGACACCCACAGCCACCAACCTGCTCGGGCTGGTCAAGCACCTGACGGGTGTGGAGGCCGGCTACTTCGGCGAGCCGTTCGGCCGCCCGTTCGCCGAGCCGCTGCCGTGGCTCGAAGACCCGGAGCCGAACGTGGACATGTGGGCGAAGCCGGACGAGTCGAGGGCGCAGCTCGTCGAGCTGTACCGCCGCGCCTGCCGGCACGCCGACTCCACCATCGACGAGCTGGACCTGGACGCGCCCGGCCACATACCGCACTGGCCGGCCGAGCGCGGCGACGTCACGCTGCACCAGATCCTCGTGCACGTCATCGCCGAGACGCACCGGCACGCCGGCCACGCGGACATCGTCCGTGAGCTCATCGACGGCTCAGCCGGCCTGCGCGCGGACGTCGACAACCTGGCCCCGGGCGACCAGAGCTGGTGGGACGACTACCGGAACCGGGTGGCGGACGCCGCCCGGCAGGCCGTGGACGGCTGACCGCTCAGACCTCGCCCACCGGCTCCTGCAGCTCGGTGACCCAGGTGCTCGTGTCCTCGCCGGTGGAGATGTACAGCTCCCTGTTGTAGCCGGCGGAACGGTAGCCGTTGTCGTCGATCCAGCGGGCGAGCGTCTGGATCGTCTTCATCACGTCGTCCATCGAGCCCTCGTGTATGACGGTGGCCGCCTGCTCGATGGCGGGCAGGTCGACCACGTCGAACTCGTACCCGTCCGTACGGTCGACGTCGACCGGCAGGCCCGCGTGGACCAGCACGCCACCGTCGGCCGCCTCCTCGTAGTAGGCGATCCCCGGGCCTGTCGGGCGTACGCCCGCGCGGTCGAGCAGCGTGCACAGCTGCTCGTACAACGGGCGGATCACCGGCCCGATGGCGGACGGTTCGAAGCTCGCGGCCGTCGCCGTGAGCTCCGCGACCCGCACCGCGGGAATCCTCTTCACCTGCACCTCGTCGACCGGCACGACACCCTCCGTCTCTATGGTCCGGAGCCTCGCCTCGACCTGGGTCAGCCGTGCGGTGTCCACCGCGAGCTGCGTCTGCAGCTCGCTACGCCGCAGCCGCAGCATGCCGCGCAGCTCCGCCACGCTCACCTTGTCGTCGAGGATCGACCGCACCTGGTCCAGGGTGAACCCCAGGTCCTTCAGCGCGACGATCCTGTTCAACAGCGTCAGCTGGGCCGCGTCGTACGAGCGGTAGCCGGTGACCGGGTCCACGTACGCGGGCTCGAGCAGCCCGAGCGCGTCGTAGTGCCGCAGCATGCGCACCGACACCCGACCGTGTCTGGCGAAGTCTCCGATACTGAACATGACTCCTCCGGTCTACGGCCTGACACGGTGTCAGGGTCAAGCAGCATCTCAGTCGAACGGCGGCCGGACGTCGCTGATGTCGTACCGCATGACGTCGACGTCGACCATCAGGTGGCCGAGGTCGGGCGCGTTCGCCTGCTGCCGCCACCGGTCGAGCGCTCGACGTCCTCCCAGCGCTCGTAGTTGTTCGCCCGGCGCCGGTCGAGCACGTCGGCACTGATGGCGATGTCCAGGCAGCCCGGCGCGGCCCGTGCCCTGGCGACCAGATCGGCGTGCGCCGCCACGAAGCGGTCCCTGTCCGCCTGATCGGCGAACACGACCGATCCCGCAATGATGAGCAACTTCCCGAGTCCCTTCCGGTCGAGCTGACGTACCGGACGTACAGACCCTGCCGCAGCCCCGAACTCATCGGACGGCCAGAATCCCACCTGCCATGTCTCAGCTCGAGCTGCCCGAGAACCTCGTCGCGGAACTGGTGGGCAACGCACCCCTCGGCGCGTGGGTGGCGAGCCTGCCCGCCCTCCTCGCCGACGTCGCGGCGAGCTGGGCGTTGACGGTGGGCCGGCCGTACCAGCCGGGAGGCGCGACCTCGTGGACGGCGCCGGCGCGGGACGGTGCCGGCAGACCGCTGGCGCTGAAGATCGCCCACCGGCACCCGGAGGCGCGGCACGAGGCCGAGGCGCTCGCGGACTGGGACGGCCGCGGCGCGGTGCGGCTGGTGCGCAGCCGGGTCGTTGGCGACAGCAACGTGCTGCTGCTCGAACGCTGCGAGCCTGGCACCCTGCTGCGGGACGCGCTGCCCGCGGCCGCCCAGGACGCCGTGCTCGCTGGCGTGCTCCGCCGGCTGTGGATCGAACCGGCGGCTCATCGCTACCAGCCGCTCAGCGACATGTGCGCCCGTTGGGCGGACGACTTCGAGGAACGAGTCGCCGGCGACCCCGGCCTCGCCCGTGCCGGCGTCGCCCTGTTCCGTGAGCTGCCCGCGTCGGCCACCGACGAGGTGCTGCTCCACACCGACCTGCACCCCGGCAACGTCCTCGCCAGCACGCGCGAGCCATGGCTGGCCATCGACCCGAAGCCGCACGCCGGGGACCCTACGTACGACGCGCTGCAGCACATGCTCAACTCGCCGGACCGGCTGGTGGCCGACCCGCTCGGCTTCGGCCGGCGCCTGGCCGCCCTCCTCGGCCTGGATCCCGTGCGTCTTCGGCACTGGCTGTTCGCCCGGTGCGTCCTGGAGGGCCCGGGGCGGCCGTGGCTCGCCGCCGTCGCGAGAGCGGTCGCACCCTGACCGGTGCGGCCGGGTTTACATCGATGTACGGCCTTGCGGCTCCAGGCTCGCCTACTCTGTGCATCCGCCGGGCGCGGACACAACCCCGTCCATGCAGCGGTTTCCCAGCTCAGCGTGGCCGAGCGCCAGGACCGGCCGGGTCGCAGCGTAGTAACCCAGGAGGCATCGGGGTTTACATCGTGGTAAATCTGGGCTACAACTGCTCCCACTTGTCGGCTAGATGGCAGCCGAGTAGGTCAAGGAGGACCTATGAGCACTGTGGACCGGCGTGGATTCCTGCAACTGACGGGGCTCGTTACCGGGGGCGTGCTGCTCGGCGGCTGTAACACGGCGCCCAGCCAGGAGGCGCGCGAACAGGCCGGCACCCTCCGCTGGTGGGACCAGTTCCAACCGATCTCCTCGTTCGAGAAGAAGCTGTTCGCCGCATTCGCCAAGGAAGACGGCGGCATGCCGGTGGAGTACGAGGTGCAGAACCCGGAGAACCAGGGCAAGGCACTGCAGCTCGCCTGGCAGAGCAAGCAGTTGCCCGACGTGTTCACGCTCGTCGGGGTGGAGCTGCCACCAGCCAGGCTCGAGAAGCAGGGCTGGTTCTCCCCGATCGAGCTCGACGGGGAACACGAGAAGTTGCTACCCGACAGCTCGCGGGTGGAGGGGAAGAACGTCTTCGACGGCAAGCTCTACGCGATGCCGATCTTCAGCTTCCGCTCGCACGACACCTTGAACTGGTTCAACAAGGACCTCTACGCGAAGGCCGACCTCGACCCCGATGACCCGCCGACCACGTACGACGACATCCGGGCGGGTGCCAGGGCGATACAGAAGGCTGGCGGGGACGGCATCTCCGGATGGATCGCACCGCTGAAGATGGTGCTACGCCTGGAGATGCAGATCCTACAGATGGCCGCCGCAGCGGGCGCACCCATCAGCGGCGGCGTCCCGCCGGACGGCGGCATCGACCTGCGCACCGGCGAGTACGCGTACCACACGCAACCGTTCGTGGACGCCATCGAGTTCTGGATCGCCATGAAACGCGACAAGGTGCTGTTCCCCGCGTCCACCTCACTGGATGCACGCACGGCCCGTGCGCGCTGGGCGACCGGCATCGCCGGCACGTTCTTTGACGGCTCGTACAACATCGGCGTGCTCAACGCGGAGTTCAAGCAGTTCGCCGGCAAGGTCGGGGTCGGCTCGATCCCGGTGCCCGACGACAGGCAGCAGGTCGCGCTCTGCGGGGTGCCCGCGAACGCGGCGCTCTCCTTCTGGATCTCCGGCAAGAGCAAGCACGTGGACGCCGCCAGCGCGTTGATCGCCAAGTTCATCGAGGACGACGGCCAGCGCGGGCTGGCGGAGGCGATGGACCAACCGCCACTCAACTCGAAGGTGTTGGCGGACGCCGACGTGCACCCGACGTACGAACGGTCGGTCGAGCTGTTCAACGAGCAGGTCTTCAACGGCCCCAGCCTCTCGGTGCGCAACCCCAAGACCATCGAGGTCGCCAGCGCGATGAACCCGGTCCAGCCGACGCTCGGCGAGATCGTCCAGGGAGCGGTCACCGGTGAGCTCGCCGACTGGCAAGGCGCCTTGAAGAAGCTCTCCGACAAGCTCACCGCAGAACGCGACAAGACGATCAAGTCCGTCGGCAGCGGCGTCGGCGTGGACGACTGGAGGTTCGCCGACTGGAAGCGCGGTAGCGATTACGTCACCAAGCCAGGATCGTGACCTGGTGATCAGGCAGGTCACATGACCGCGACGCTGCAACGCACCGGCGAGACCCGGGCACCGTCGACACACGGCCGGCAACGGCTCGGCCGGCGGCTATGGGGTGACCGGTGGCTGTACTTCTTCCTGCTGCCCACGGCGGTGCTGTACGGCCTCTACACGCTGTGGCCGATCCTCGCGAGCTACTGGTACTCACTGCTGGACTGGAACGGGTTCGACGCGGACAAGAAGTTCGTCGGGATCGCGAACTACCGCGAGGTCTTCGCCGACCCACTGTTCTGGAACACGCTGAAGATCACCGGGTTGTTCATGGTGATCACCGTTCCGCTGCGGGTCGGGGCGTCGCTACTCATCGCCGTCGTGCTGAACCACCCGCGGCTGCCGTTCGTACGGCTGTTCCGCACCGCGTTCTTCCTCCCCGTCGTCACCACTACGGCCATCGTGGGCGTGGTGATGCAGTTCATCTTCGACCCGGCGAGCGGGCCGGTGAACCTGGCTCTCATGAAGGCGGACATCGCCAGCCAGGGCATCGACTTCCTCGGCTCATCGAGCACCGCGCTGTGGACGGTGATGGGTGTCCACACGTGGAAGTGGCTCGGCGTGACGATGATCTACTGGCTGGCCGCACTACAGACCATCCCGCGTGAGCTGCACGAGGCAGCACGCGTCGACGGCGCCAACGGCTGGCAGGTCTTCCGGCATGTGAGCCTGCCGATGCTGACACCGTTCCTCGTCATCATCACGTTGCTGACGGTGGAGCAGAACCTGCAGATCTTCGACCTGATGCTCACCATGACGAATGGCGGGCCGATGTACGCCACCGAGGTCATCGAGATCTACATCTACCGGTGGGCGTTCACGGCGAGCGTTCCGCGGTTGGGCTTCGCGTCGGCCGCCGCCGTCGTCTTCGGGCTCGTCATGCTCGTCGTCGCGGTCGTGCAGTACCTCGGCATCCGCGCGGCACGCAGCTCGGTGGGTGAGCAGAGATGAGCAAGCTCCGCTTACGACTACCGCTGTGGATCGCGACCGCCGGCCTCACCGTCGTCTGCCTGTTCTGGGTGTATCCGTTCGCGTGGGTGCTCGCCGCCTCGTTGAAGGATCCACTCGAGGTGTTCAGCTCCGGCCTCAGCCTGATCCCGAAGACACTGCAGTGGGAGAACTACCAACGGGCCTGGACGGACGCCAACTTCGGCACGTACCTGTTCAACACAATCGTCGTGACGCTCGCGACGGTCGTCATCGTCGTGATCCGGTGCGCCATGACCGGTTACGTGATCGCCAGGTACAGCTTCCTCGGCAAGAAGCTGGTCGTCGTCGTGCTCGTCGGCACCCTGTTCGTGCCCGCCGGGTTCACCATCATCCCGGTCGTCGAGCTGACCAACAGGCTCGGAATGCTGAACTCGTTGGGCGGCATGATCATCGCGCTCAGCGGCGGCGGACACGTCGCGGCTGTGCTGCTGTACGCCGGCTACTTCCGCAACATCCCACGCGAGCTCGAGGAAGCCGCCATCATTGACGGCGCCGGGTTCATCACGGTCTTCGTCCGGGTGATGTTGCCGCTCGCCGGGCCGGTCACGGCAACGGTCACCGTACTCACGTTCCTCGCGAGCTGGAACGCCTTCCTCGTGCCACTGGTGTTCACGTTCAGCCGGCCGGAGCTACGTACCCTGAGCGTCGGCATGCAGGCGTTCGTCGGCGAGAGCTCCGTGGACTGGCCGGGGATGGCCGCCGCCGCAACCATCTCGCTGGTACCCATCGTCCTGCTCTTCCTCTTCCTGCAGCGCTACTTCTTCGACGGGATTGCCGGAGCCATCAAGTCATGACGAACATCCTGCTCATCTGCACCGACCAGCAACGCTTCGACGCGCTCGGCTGCTACGGCAACCCGCACATCGCCACGCCCAACATCGACCGGCTCGCGGCCGGCGGTGTGCTCTTCGAGAACTGCTACGTCCAGAGCCCGGTCTGCGCGCCGTCGCGGGCGAGCCTGATGACCGGCAAGTACGTCCATTCGCACGGCCTCTGGGCGAACGGTGTGGACATCGAACCACACCACGAGCTGTTCACCAGGAAGCTCGCCGACGCCGGCTACGACTGCGGGCTGGTCGGCAAGTTCCACCTCGGTGCCTGCCAGCGCGGCCGGATGGAGCCGCGGCTGGACGACGGGTTCCGGGTCTACCGGTGGGCACACGACCCGTACCCGGGCTCGTCGGAGAACCAGTACCACCGCTGGCTCAAGTCACGGCGACCCGACCTCTACGCGGAAGCAAGCGACCCCGACTCGTCCGTCACGTTCGACGCGATGCCCACGGAAGCCCACTACAGCAGGTGGATCGCCGACGAGACCATCGACTTCCTGCGGTCAGCGCGCGACACGAGCAAGCCGTTCTGCTTCGTGACCAACTTCTTCGACCCGCACCACGACTTCGAGGCACCCAAGGAGTACGTCGACAGGTACCTGCACGCCCCGCTGCCACCGGTGAACACCGAAGACGGTGAGCTCACCGGCAAGCCGGCGATCCTGCGTGCAGCCTCGGAGAAGTCGTACGGCGGTCACGCCAAGGGCTATACCGAGTACACCGCCGAGGAGCTGAGGTACGCACGAGCGGCCTACTACGGCATGGTCACGCTGATCGACGACGAGGTCGGGCGGATCCTCGGCGCGCTGGAGAAGGAAGGGCTCGCCGACGACACGCTCGTGGTGTTCACCAGTGACCACGGCGAGATGCTCGGCGACCACCAGCTGATGCTCAAGGGACCGATGATGTACGAGTGCGCGGTGCGCGTACCGCTCGTCCTCAGCTGGCCGGGCAAGCTTCCTCGTGGCGAGCGCCGCGCCGAGCTGGTGCAGTGGGTCGACCTGCCGTCGACGCTGCTGGACGCCGCCGGCGTCGCGCCGCTGACCGGCGATCAGGGGCGGAGCCTGCTCCCGTTGGCCCGCGGCGACGACATGACATGGCGCGACTGGGCGCTGTGCGAGTACCGGAACAGCGGTCACGCCTACGACCCGCCGGTGCACGTCACCATGCTGCGTCACGACCGGTGGAAGCTCGTCGTGCACCACGGTGAACCTGCCACCGCACGGGAGCGCACCGGCGAGCTCTACGACCTGGTCGCCGACCCGGCCGAGCTCGTCAACAGGTGGGACGACGACACCTGCAGGGAAGTGCGCACGGTGTTGCACGAGCAGCTGCTGGACGTCCTCGTCGGCACCGAGGACCGCCACCGCGGCCGATTGTCCGACTGGTGATGGAGAGGGAGCCCGAGGTGACCGAGACGAATACCCATCCGCGACCACAGCTGGTCCGTACGGACTGGCTGGACATCTGCGGTGAGTGGCAGTTCGCTTTCGACAGGAACGACGTCGGGCTCACCGAGCGCTGGTTCGCCGAGGCCGAACCGTTCGACCGGACCATCACCGTGCCCTACCCACCGGAGTCGAAGCTGTCCGGTGTGCACGAGCCGGACACGCCCGCCGTCGTCTGGTACCGCCGCAGCTTCACCACGCCACGACCGGCCGCGGACCACCGGACGCTGCTGCACTTCGGCGCCGTCGACTACCGCGCACGGGTCTGGGTCAACGGCCAGTACGTCGGCAGCCACGAAGGTGGGCACACACCGTTCAGGTTCGACGTGACCCAGGCCCTCGTCGACACCGGCGACCAGACGGTCGTGGTCTGCGTGGAGGACCGGCCGGACGACGTCACCCAGCCGCGTGGCAAGCAGACCTGGGCGGCCGAGCCGCACGGCATCTGGTACCGCAGGACGACCGGCATCTGGCAGCCGGTCTGGCTGGAGGACGTGCCGGCGATCCATGTCGACGAGCTGCACTGGACGCCGGACCCCGCCAACGCAAGGGTCGGGGTGGAGGTGCGGTTGTCCGAGCACCCGAGTCGGCCGCTGCGGCTGCGCATCCGGCTGCGGCTGGGCGAAGGGCTGCTCGCCGAGCACACCGAGCTGGTGACCGGCGCATACCACCGCGGCGACGTGGCGATCGCCGCCGCGCGCAACGCCGAGGACCTGGCGAAGTTGCTGTGGTCCCCCGACCACCCGACGCTGCTCGACGCGTCCGTCACGCTCCTGGACGCCGACGACGTGATCGACGACGTCGCGTCGTACGTCGGTCTGCGCACGGTGGGCATCGGAGACGGACGCTTCCTCCTCAACGGCCAGCAGGCGTACCCGCGGCTGGTGCTCGAGCAGGGTTACTGGCCACAGTCGCACCTCGCGGCACCGAGCGCGGACGCGCTGCGCAGGGAGGTGGAGCTGGTGAAGCAGCTCGGCTTCAACGGCATGCGCATCCACCAGAAGATCGAGGATCCCCGCTTCCTCTACTGGTGCGACCGCATCGGGCTGCTGGTGTGGGAGGAGATGCCGAGCGCCTTCGAGTTCGAGCCGGCGACCGTGGACCGGCTCGTGCGCGAGTGGCTCGACGTCGTACGTCGCGACCGCAGTCACCCGTGCGTCGTCACCTGGGTGCCGTTCAACGAGAGCTGGGGAGTGCGCCATCTCGCTGAGGTACCGGCCCAACGGCACTACGCGACGGCGCTCTACCAGCTCACCAAGGCCATCGACCCCACCCGGCCGGTCATCTCGAACGACGGTTGGGAGCACACGGAGAGCGACATCTGGTCGGTCCACGACTACGCCGTACGTGGAGACGCGCTGCGGGAACGGTACGGCAGCGAGGCGGCCCTCACCAGGACGCTGCGGGAACGTCGCCCCACCCGGCGCAGGGTGCTGCTCGGCGAGCCGGAGTACCGCGGCCAGCCGGTCATCCTCTCCGAGTTCGGTGGGCTCAGCTACGCACCAGAGCCCGGCGAGCACTGGTTCGGCTACGGGACCGTCAGCTCCGTCGAGGAGTACGAGAGCCAGCTCGCGGACCTCGTCGACGCCGTGCTCGACAGCGCCGAGATAGCCGGCTTCTGCTACACGCAGCTGACCGACACCGAGCAGGAACGCAACGGGCTGCTCACCGAGGACCGCGAACCGAAGCTGCCCATCGAGCGCCTTCGCGCCATCATCGGCCGTCCCGCTGCCGCTGTGCCAGCGGAGGAGATCGACGCGAGCAGGACCGCCGCTCGGCGGATCAGTGACTCGGACACCGGTGCCGGAGGAGACTCATGAACGGGCTACGACGGTACGCCTTCGTTGCCGTGACTGCCCTACTGGCAGCAACGGCAACGGTTCCGGTCCAAGCGGCTGCCGACGAGGGCACCGTGCTACGCATCGACACGACCGGGGCCAAACACCCGGCGTCGGTACTGCTCGGCGGCGTGAACAACAACCGGTGGCACGACGACTCGCTCGGGCTGTGGGATCCGGAGGCCGGCCACGGCGTCCCCGACGCCGTCGAGAAGACGGCGCGCGCGGGCGTCAGCTCGATCCGCTATCCCGGTGGTACGCAGGCCAACCTCTTCGACTGGAAGCGGGCCGTAGGCCCGCTCGACGACCGCGAATGCCAGGTCGACGGCGGCAACGGCACGCCGCGCGACAGCCGGTACGGACCCGACGAGCACATGACGTTCACCGGTGAGACCGGTGCGCGAGCGTCGATCATGGTCCCGTTCGCCAACGAGACGCCGGCGGACGCAGCCGACTGGGTCGAGTACATGAACGCGCCCGCGGGCACGAACCCGCGCGGTGGTGTCGCCTGGGCCGACCTACGGGCGGCCAACGGTCACCGCAAACCGTACGGCGTCGAGCACTGGGAGGTCGGCAACGAGCACGACCGTCCCGAACAGCGCTACTGGATGAGCTCGTCGCCGAGCGAGGCCATGCAGCAGTACGCGTTCGGCGGCACCCAGCGACAGCTCGACCAGCCGGTGGGCACCGCATGCGACCACCGCGACTCGGCGTCGTACAGCAACGGCTCTGCGGACTCCAGCTTCCAGGTGCACTACCCGCCGGTCGTCGAGGACAGTCAGGCCGTCTACGTCGACGGCGAGAAGTGGCGCGCCGTCGACGACCTGGAAGGGGCCGGGCCCGACGACGAGGTCTACACGTTCGACCCGCGCACCGGCAGGGTCGCCTTCGGCGACGGCACGCACGGCCGGATACCGCCCGAGGGTGCACAGGTCACCGCCGACTACGACTCCGGCCCGCACGCCGGGTTCGTCGACTTCGCCGCGGCGATGAAGAAGGTCGACCCGGACATCGACGTGCTCGCGACCTGGGCGCCGATCACCAGCCAGAGCGGGCTCGGCGACAGGTCGTTCCCCGAGCTGATGGCCGACCGCGGCGAGCGCAATGCCTACGACGGCCTCGTCATCCACCCGTACACGAACTTCCGGCGGGACTTCGGCGACGCACTGGAGTCCGCACAACAGGGTCATGACTGGCACATGCTCGGCGAGGCGAACGCCACCGAGTTGGTACGGCAGGCCCGCAAGGACGTACGCAGGTACGGAGGCAAGGGCAGCTACATCACCACGACGGAGTTCGGTGCCCTGTTCTTCGGGCCGCACGACGCCTCCGCCTACCCCAGCTGGAACACCGCGATGTCGCACGCCCTGTACATGGCGTCGCAGTGGGCGAGGTGGAGCGAGCTCGGCCTGCCGTGGGCAGAGGGCAACACCCTCGTGGCGGAGGAGCCACAGGGTCTGCGCGCGGTGCTCGGTGGCGCGCCGGGTTTCGCGTACACGTCGGAAGCCGTTGTCCGGCAACAGCTGCAGCCGTTCCTGACCGGCGGTGGCAAGGTCGTGCCGCACCAGCTGGTCGGCAACCCGCAGGTGAGTACGGACCCCACCGATCTCGGCAGCTCGTACGACGGCCTGGTCGGCACCACGACCGTGGACAGGGATGGGCAGCTGAACGTCCTCGTCGTGAACCGGATGTCGACCCGGGCCGCGGACGTCACCGTGGTGCCCGGTGGTTTCACGCACACCGGCACCGTCACCGCAAGCACTGTGGCCGGCGAGGACTTCACCAGCTTCAACAACCTCGACCATCCGGACGACGTCCGCATCGAACGCAGCGAGCGACAGGTGGGCAGCACCGCGTTCGACCACACCTTCCCCGCACACTCGGTGACGCTGCTGCGGCTGGACCCCGCGCGGTGACCGCCCACACCGGGAATCGACGGCGGCGGCCTAGCATTGCGGCCAGGAGGGGAGGTCGACGATGCGGCCGCGGATGAGCGACGTCGCCAAGCTGGCCGGCGTGTCGGCCAAGACGGTGTCGAACGTCGTCAACGGGTACGAGCACGTCTCACCGGAGATGCGCGCCAAGGTGCTCGCCGCGATCACCGAGCTCAACTACGTGCCCAACGTGTCGGCCAGGTCGCTGCGTACCGGCCGTACGAAGGTCATTGCCCTGGCGTTGCCCGACCTCGCCGTGCCGTACTTCGGCGAGCTTGCCAGGCACATCACGAGGGCGGCGGAGGAGCACGACTTCACCATCCTCATCGACCAGACGGACGGGTTGGTCGACCGGGAGCGGCAGATCGCCAGCGGTCTGCGGGACAACGTGATCGACGGGCTGATCTTCAGCCCGTTGGCCCTGGGCGCGGAGGAGATAGCGGCGGCATCGAGCGAGACGCCCATGGTGCTGCTCGGTGAGCGGGAACACCCCGCGACCACCGACCACGTCGCGTTCGACAACATCGCTGCGGCCAGGCTCGCCACCGGCCATCTCGTGCGGCTGGGCCGCACCCGCATCGCCGCCATCGGCAGCCAGGTGGAGCGGCGCGTCGGCACGGGCGCGCTGCGCCTCGAGGGTCACCAGTCCGCGCTGAAGGACGCGGGCCTGCCGGTCGACGACCAGCTGGTGGTACCTACTCGCCGACTGCACAGGATGGAGGGCGTGCGGGCGATGGACGAGCTGCTCGACCTGCCGGAGCCGCCTGATGCCGTCGTCTGCTTCAACGACCTGGTGGCTCTCGGCGCCCTCTACACGCTGCGCCGCCGTGGCTTGCGCGTCCCCGACGACGTTGCAGTCGTCGGCTTCGACGACATCGAGGAAAGCACGTACTCCAACCCGACGCTCACCACGATCTCACCGGATAAGGAGCGCATAGCCACCACGGCGATCGACCTGCTCGTCCGGCGGCTCGCAGGAAAGCGGGGGACGGACTCCCGCGAGGTACTCGTCGACTTCCAGCTCGTGCAACGGGAGAGCACGCAGCTGCGGTAGCCGGCGCGGCGCCGCGTCACTGCAGGTCGACCAGTGGTGGGTCGGCTACCAGTCGCATGGCGCCCCAGTCGCCGTCGAGTTCGTAGACCTCGCCGTCGGTTCGCAGGGTGTCGATGTTGCCGTAGTCGAGCTCGTCCTCGGGGTCCTCCCACGGCGGGGAGTCGCCGAGCCGCCAGGTGACCTCACGCAGGCCGCCGAACCGCAGGGACGCACGCCGGTAGCAGTACTCCTCGCCCGGCTCCGGCGGCTCGTAGGCGGGGTGGCCGGGCAGCAGCACCAGGTCGAGTTCGAAGACGACCTCGCCGGGCCGCACGTCGATGTCGAGTACCCAGCTGTCGCCGAGAGCCGCACCGTCCAGACTCACCGGGTTGAACATCGTCACTCACCTGCCGGCCGGTCGATGTGCAGGGACGTCAGCGCGCTGCCAGCCTACGCAATCGCCGCCCGATGCCGACACCCACGAGCGCGATCACCGCGCCTGCGGCCGCTGCGAGCAGCAGTGCGCCGGCATCCGGTCGGCCACGTTCGCGAGCTGCCGTCGGGTATACCGTGCCGGACGCCTGCGGTGTTACAGCGGCCGCGCTCGTACGCTCGGCGGCGCCGGACACGGCCTGGTCGATCCCCGCGTAGAACTCCGCAAGCACCCGACGCACCGCGCTCAGCAGCAGCCGCTGCCCGACGCCCGCCAGCATCCCTGCGACGGTCACGTCCACGTCGTAGCTGAGCTCGGTGCCACCGTCCTCGGCTGCCGCGAGGACCATCAGTACGGTTCCATCGACGGCACCAGGAGCACCGCTGAGCCGGCCCTGCACCGACAGCAGCTCAGGCGGCTGCACGTCCAGCCGCACCTCGCCGTCGTACGTGCCGGTGACCGACGCCAGCGTGCCGGTCACGGCGAGCCGGTACCTGCCGTCGCCGGTCGGCTCGAGCTGTTCGCAGCCGGGTACGGCCTCGGCCAGTACCTCGGGGTCCTGCAGCGCAGCGAACACACGTGCCGGCTCCGCACGCAGCGACGCGCTCCCCGTCATCTTCATGCCTGCGCCTCCGCCCGCAGGCCGAACAGCTCGCTGGGGCTCAGCGGCATCTTCGTGATGCGGATGCCCTCGGCGTCCTCGATCGCGGCGGCGAACAGCGCCGCCGAGGGGATCACCCCCGCCTCGCCTGCGCCCTTGATGCCCAACGGGTTGAGCGGCGACGGCGTCTCCAGGTGGTCGATCTCGATCGTCGCAGGCAGCTCCGACGCGTACGGCATGAGGAAGTCCATGAACGAGGCGTTGAGCAGCTGGCCGTTCTCGTCGTACTCCATCCGCTCGTACAGCGCCCCCGCGATGCCCTGAGCGACCCCGCCGTGGATCTGCCCCTCCACGATCCTCGGGTTGATCAACCGGCCGCAGTCGTGCACCACGCAGTAGCGCAGGATCTTGATCTCCGCCGTCTGCGGGTCGGTCTCCACGATGGCGGCGTGCATGCCGGACGCGAACGTCGACCGGGCCGGCGAGTAGAAGTCCGTGCCCTCCAGGCCGGGCGCGTCACCTTCGGCGACCGGTGGCTTGCTGACGTCGGTCGAGGCGAACTGCGTTGCTGCCGCTGCGTTCTCGTCGAACGCGTACCGCAGCGGGTTGCTCAGTACAGCGACGCTGGCCAGCGGGATGCTCGCCTGCGGATCGCCCTTGACCTGCACGACCCCGTCGGCGATCGTCAGGTCGCCCGGGTCGACCTCCAGTGCCTCACCGGCGATCCGCAGCGCCTTCTCCCGCACCTTGCGCGCGGCCAGCGCGATGGCCGACCCGCTCATCACCGCGGCGCGTGAGGCGAACGTGCCGACGGCGTACGCGAACCGCCTGGTGTCGCCCGTGGTCACCTCCACGTCCTCGAGCCGCACGCCCAACTCGTCGGCGGCGATCTGCGCGAACGAGGTGAGGTGCCCCTGCCCCTGGCTGGTGAGACCGGTGGCGACCTTCACCTTGCCCGAGGTCTCCACCTGCACGTGGCCGCCCTCGTACGGCCCGACGCCGGTGCCCTCGACGTAACAGGCGAGGCCGATGCCGACCCGGCGTCCCTGCGCGCGGGCCTGCTCCCTGTACTTCTCGAAGTCGTCCCACCCGACCAGCTCCTTCAGCTTGGCCAGGCCGGCCGGGTAGTCGCCGGAGTCGTAGATCAGCGGACGCCCGTCCTGGAACGTCAGGCCGTGGTCGTACGGCATCTCGTCGGGCTGGATGAAGTTGCGCGACCGCACCTCGGCACGGTCCAGGCCGAGCTGCACGGCGATGGCGTCCATGGTGCGCTCCATGGCGAACACGCCCTGCGGCCTGCCGGCACCGCGGTACGGCGTGACGAGCACGGTGTTCGTATAGAGCGACCAGAACTCGCACCGGTACGCGGCGGGCTTGTACGGCCCGAGCAGCTGTGTCGACGTCACGATCGGCACGATCAGACCGTACGGCGTGTAGGCACCGTTGTCGTGCCAGATGCGCACGTCCAGGGCGAGGATCCGGCCGTCGTCGTCGAAACCTACCTGGATGTCCTGCAGCTGGCCGCGTTCGTGCGCGCTGGACACGAAGTGCTCATGGCGGTCCTCCGCCCACTTCACCTCGGCCGGGTAGCCGAGCTCGCCGAGCTTGCGCGCGGCCCACGGCACGAGCACCTCCTCCGGCCACGGGTGCACGATCTTCACGCCGAACGCGCCGCCGACGTCCGGCGCGATGCACTCCACCTTGGCCAGCGGCAGGTTCAGCTTCGCCGCCACGGCTGCGCGCACGGAGGTGGACGCCTGCGTCGACGTGTACACGCGCAGCTCCTGGTCGGCGACGTCCCACCGCGCGTAGACTCCCTTGCCCTCCAACGGTGTGGACGCACTGCGCTCGACCTCCAGGGTCAGGTCGAGCAGGTGCGGCGCGGCGGCCAGCGCGGCGTCGACGTCGCCGTTGTCCTGCACCAGGTGCCCGGCAGTGTTCTCCGGCACGTCCGCGTGCACCAGTTGGTCGGCGGCCCTCGCGTTCTCTATACCCACGACGGGTGGCAGCGGGTCGTACGAGACCTGGATGCGGTCGCAGGCGTCCTCGGCGAGGTAGCGGTCGCGGGCGATCACCATGGCGACGGCCTCGCCGACGTGGTTCACCTCGTCCTTCGCCAGCGGGTACGGCGTGCGCGGCGAATGCAGTGCCGGGTGCGGGATCAGCACCGGCAGCGGCTCCGCGACCCGGGTGGCGGTGTCCGCGACGAGGTCGTCGTAGGTGTAGACGGCGACCACGCCGTCGGCGTCGAGCGCCTCGGTCACGTCGATGTCCGTGATGCGCGCGTGCGCATGCGGGCTGCGGACGAACGCGGCCGCCAGCGCGTCGTGCCCGAGGTCGTCGAGGAACCTGCCGGCGCCCGTCAGCAGCCGCGGGTCCTCCAGCCGCGGGACGGCCTCACCGAACATCTGTGTCACTCGCCGCCCCCTCCCGCATCAGCTCGGCCGCGCGGAGCACGGACCGCACGATGTTCTCGTAACCGGTGCAGCGGCAGAGGTTCCCGCTGATCGCCTCCCGCGCCTCGGTCTCCGTCGGCGACGGGTTGCCGTCGAGGAACGCCGAGATGGTCGTGAGGAAACCCGGCGTGCAGAAGCCGCACTGCAGTCCGTGGCAGTCGCGGAACGCCTGCTGCACCGCACTCATGGAGCCGTCGGCGCCGGCGAGGCCTTCCACCGTAGTGATCTCGTGCCCGTCGACGCTCACCGCCAACAGCAGGCACGAACGCGCCGGTCGGCCGTCGACAAGCACCGTGCACGCACCGCAGACGCCGTGCTCGCAACCCACGTGTGTGCCGGTGAGTCGGAGCTCGTGGCGCAGCGCGTCGGAGAGCAGCATCCGCACCGGCACGGTGCGGTCGTGCCGCACCCCGTTTACCCGCAACGTGACCGGCAGCTGCTGCTCCGTCATCCGGCCGCCTCTCCGGCTTCGGCGAGCGCCTTGCCGGTGAGCACGCCGACCAGGTGTCGACGGTACTCCGCGGACGCGTGGATGTCGCCGCTACAGGCGAGCTGCTCCTTCGCGTGCTCCCCCGCCGCCGACCAGTCACCGCCAGCGGCGACCGCGGTGAGGTCGAGCACCCGCGGCACGGCCGTCACGGAGACGTACGCGGCGCGGGCACGTTCGATGTCGCCGTCCGCACCACGGCGGACCATCGCCACCACACCGCAGACCGCGTAGTCGCCGTTGCGCCTGGCCACTTCGACGACGGCCGTACCGACCCGGCTGGTCGGCACAGGGAACACCGCGGCGGTCACCAGCTCGTCGTCGTGCAGCGACGTCTGCAGCGGGCCCAGGTACAGTTCTGCCGCCGACACCTGCCGCTCGCCCCGCGTCGAGGTGGCCACCAGGTGCCCGTCGAGCAACGCCAGCACCGCGGGTAGCTCGGCGGCCGAGTCCGCATGGCAGAGGCTGCCGACGACGGTGCCGCGGTTGCGGATCGTCGGATGCGCGACGTACGTCAACGCCTGCCGCAACAGGGGCAGCACCTCATACGCCCCAGCGTGCTGCTCGAGGTCGGTGTGCCGCACGAGCGCACCCACCCGCACCTCGTGCGGCGTCACGTCGACGCCGTCGAGCGCGGGCAGCGCCCCGATGTCCACGATGTGCTCAGGTGCCGCCAGCCGCATGGACAGCAGCGGCACCAGGCTCTGGCCGCCGGCGAGCACCTTGCCGTCCGCACCGACCTCGGCCAGCGTCGCCACGGCGTCGGCGACCGTGCTCGGCCGGTGGTACGTGAACAGTGCCGGCTTCATTCCTTCACCGGCTCCTTGCCGTCGGCCGCATGCACGAGGTGGCGGGGAGCGATCAGCCTGGCGAAGTGGTAGAAGACGATCACCACGATGGTGCCGAGCGCGATGCCGGAGAGCTGGAACTGGCTGGAGAACCGCAGCGCGGTGTCGCCGATCGCGAGGATCAGGCCGGCCGCGACCGGCACCAGGTTGACCGGGTTGCCGAAGTCGACCCGGTTCTCCCGCCAGATCTTCGCGCCGAGCAGCCCGATCATGCCGTACAGCACGACAGTGATGCCGCCGAGCACCCCGCCGGGTGTGGCCGAGATGATCGCACCGAACTTCGGCGAGAAGCCGAACAGGATGGCCACGATCGCCGCCACGTAGTACGCCGCCGTCGAGTACACCCGTGTCGCCGCCATCACCCCGATGTTCTCCGCGTACGTCGTCGTCGGGGACCCGCCGACGAACGAGGTGAGCGCGGTGGCCACGCCGTCCGCGCCGATCGCGCGGCCCATGACCGGGTCGAGGTCGGTGCGCGTTATCTCGGCGACGGCCTTCACGTGCCCGGCGTTCTCCGCGATCAGGGCGATGACCGCGGGGATGACCAGCAGGACGAACGTCCACTTGATGTCCGGCAGGTGCCAGCCGACGAGTGCGGCGCCGTCCGGGCCGATCGTGCCGGTGCGCGGCGGTAGGCCGAACCAGTCCGCCGCTTGGACGTTCTCCCAACTCACCCGCGAGTGCGTGGTGACCTTCTCCGCCGCGGCGTCGTAGGAGGTGATCTGGCCGAACACCAGGTCGAACACCCAGGAGAGCACGTAGCCGAACACCAAGCCGAGGAAGATGGAGATGCGGCCGAGGAAGCCCCGCAGCCCGACGCTCATCAGGAACACGGCAACCATGACGAGCAGCGCGATCCACTGGTCCTGCGGCCAGTAGATGTCCGCGACCACGGGAGCGAGGTTGAACCCGATCAGCATGACCACCGCGCCGGTGACCACCGGCGGCAGGATCTTGTTGATGATCCGCGCGCCGAGGAAGTGGATGAGCACACCGACCACGGCGAGGATCAGCCCGGCCACAAGGATCGCGCCCGTCACCTGGGCGCTGGTGCCCTCCTGGGCACGGATCGCCGCCACGCCACCGACGAACGACGCCGACGTACCCAGGTAGCTCGGCACCTTGCCCTTGACGATGAGCAGGAACAGGATGGTCGCCACCCCGCTCATCATCACCGCGAGCTGAGGGTTCAAACCCATCACGAGGGGGAAGACGAAAGTGGCACCGAACATGGCGACGACGTGCTGGGCGCCCAGGCCCACCGTCCGGCCCCACGACAGCCGCTCGTCGGGCGCGACGACCTCGCCCACCTCGAGTTTCTTGCCGTCGCCGTGCAGTTTCCACCCGAACGCCATCGGATCCTCCTTGCCAGGACAGTACCGGCGCGTCGGCGCGCAAGATGGCAGGATGCAGCCATGGACATGGTTACGGCAAGGGTCAGTGACACCGTGTCTACCGAGGAGCGGTGAAACATGAGGACCCGGGTTGAGGTCCGGCGCGGCGAGTACCACGACTCGGTCACCCTGATGTCCGCGAGCCTCGCGCTGGCCGAGCTGTCGTCCGTCGCCGAGGCTCAGGTGGCGATGGGCACCGAGCTCAACCTCGAGCTGCTCGCCGACCGCGGCTTCGACGTGCCGGCCGGCACCGCCGCCGGTGACCTGGTGGTGGCCGTCCGCTTCGACGACGACGCGGACCCGGACGCCGCCATGTCGACCGCCGTCGAACGGCTCGCCGAGCTGCTCACCGCCCGCGTCCCCGCGACCGGCAGCGGCGTCGCGGTCGTCCCGCACACCACGGCCGGGGCGGTGGCCCGTACCGGTGCCGAGCTCGCCGTGGTGTCGGTGCCGGGCGAGTACGCGTACGGCGAAGCCGTGGACGCCCTCCGCGCCGGCAGCAACGTCATGGTGTTCAGCGACAACGTGCCGCTCGAGCAGGAGATCGCGCTCAAGCGGGAGGCCGCGGAACGCGGCCTCCTCGTGATGGGGCCGGACTGCGGCACCGCGGTCATCGACGCCGTGGGGTTCGGCTTCGCCAACGTGGTCGAGCCTGGACCGGTGTCGCTCGTCGCGGCGTCCGGAACCGGCGCCCAGCAGCTGACCTGCCTGCTCGCCGAGGCGGGCTGCGGGGTGCGGCACGTGCTCGGTGTGGGCGGCCGCGACCTGTCCGCCGAGGTGGGTGGGCTCGCCACCAGGCAGGCGCTCGACGCACTGCTCGCCGACAACCTCACCGAGCTGACCGTCGTCGTGACGAAACCGCCCGACGGCACCGTGCTCGGGCAGCTCACCGAGCTGACACAGGCACGCGAGCAGGCGGTGCTGTGGGCACCGGTCGGCCAGGCGCACGACGACCTCACGGCGGTCGCCGAGCGGGTGCTCCGGTCGCTCGGCCGCCCCGTACCGCAGTGGCCGCAGTGGCGACCGGTGAACGAGCTGACCGCGCGACCGGGCAGCGCGTTGCGCGGGCTGTTCTGTGGCGGCACGTTGTGCGGCGAGGCGGCGACCGTCGCCGCGGCGAGCCTACCCGCCGACCGGTTCGCGATGACCGACTTCGGCGCCGACGAGTACACCCGCGGCCGTGCCCACCCGATGATCGACCCCACGCTGCGCACCGAGGAGTTCGTCCGGGCCGCCGGTGACCCGTCCGTCGGCGCGGTGCTGGCCGACGTCGTGCTCGGCTACGGCAGCCACCCCGACCCGGCCGGTGAGCTGGCGCCGGCCGTCGCGGAGGCGGCGGCGAACGTGGTGATCTCGCTGACCGGCAGCCGCGGCGACGAGCAGAACCTCGACCGGCAGGCCCGCACGCTGGCCGACGCCGGCGCCCACGTCCACCTGTCCAACGCGGCCGCCGCGCGGCACGCCGTCACCCTGGTGAGCTGACCATGTCCACCGACTCCGACCGACGGCCGCCCGGCGGCCTGCTCGACGACGCCCCTCGCGTGGTCAACACCGGCCTCGACCTGCTCGCCGATGCGCTGGAATGCCAAGAGGTCCGGGTGAGCCGCACCGACTGGCGGCCACCGCTGCCCGGCACCGACCCGGCGGCGCTTGCGCGGGTGCTCGCCGACCGCCGCCGCGACGACGCGAACGCCACCGCGGCCGGCCGGCTGCTCGCGGCGGGCGCCGAGCTCGTCGACGTACTGCCGGCCCGCGACGTACTCGGCCTCGACCGCGGCCAGTTCTGCCATGCCGGCCCGCCGATCGACTGGGCGCGCGCGTCCGGTCCGATGCGCGGCGCCCTCATCGGTGCAGTGTTGTACGAGGGCATGGCCGCCGACGCCGAGGAAGCAGAACGGATGCTGGCGTCCGGCCGGGGCTACGACCTGCGGCCGTGCCACCAGCTCGGCGCCGTCGGCCCGATGGCCGGCCTCATCACGCCGTCGATGTGGGGCTTCGTGCTGCGCGACCCGACGCACGGCGGCCAGGCGTACTGCACGCTGAACGAGGGCCTCGGCAAGGTGCTGCGGTACGGCGCGTACGGTCCCGAGGTCGTCGACCGGCTGCACTGGATGGCGCGCGTGCTCGGCCCGCTGCTGCAGACGGCCGTACGCCGCCGCGCCGACCGCGACGGTCCCGTCGACGTCCGCGGCATCATCGCGCAAGCACTGCACATGGGCGACGAGGGGCACAACCGCAACCGGGCAGGCACCATGCTGTTCGTCCGCGAGCTGCTGCCGGAGCTGATGGACGCCGTCGCCGCCGATCAGCTGCCCGCCGGCCTCGGTGCCGCGGACGTCGCCGAGGTCGGTCGGTTCGCGAACGGCAACGACCACTTCTTCCTCAACCTGGTGATGCCCGCGGGCAAGCTGGCCGCGGACGCCGCCCGCGGCGTCGAGGGGTCGTCGCTCGTGGTCGCCATGGCCCGCAACGGCACCGACTTCGGCGTGCAGCTGTCCGGCACCGGCGACACCTGGTTCACCGCACCGGCCGACGTACCCGACGGCCTCTACCTGGCCGGCTACGGACCCGACGACGCCAACCCGGACATCGGCGACTCCACGATCACCGAGACCGCAGGCCTCGGCGGCTTCGCGATGGCCGCCGCCCCCGCAATCGTCCGATTCGTCGGCGGCTCCGCCGACGACGCCCTCACCGCAACGAAGGCGATGTACGAGATCACCGTCGCCGAGCACACCACGTACCAAGTACCGGTGCTCGGCTTCCGCGGCACCCCGACAGGCATCGACGCAGTCGCCGTCGTACGTACGAACGTCCTACCGAGCGTGAACACCGGCATCGCCGGCCGAGTAGCCGGCACCGGCCAGGTAGGCGCCGGCCTGGTACGCCCACCAGCCACCTGCTTCACCGCCGCAGTAAACACCCTCGCCGAACGCACCCCACCCCTCACCTGACCCCGCGCAGCGTCAGGGGGCGGTGATGCCCGGGGTCGGGACGTCGACGTCGCGGGGGTCGGCTAGGCCGGTGCAGGGGACCTCGTGCACCTGGTCCGGGTGGGCGCGTAGCCATGCTCTGGCTCCCTCGTCGCCGGTGGCGAGGTGGGCGACGGCCGGCCAGATCTTGCGTGCCAGCAGCACGGGGTGGCCGCGGCGACCTTCGTAGGTGGCGATGGCCGCGGCGGCCGTTGGCGCCGCCGAGTGCCAGTCGGCGATCACGGCGCGTACGGCGGTGGACGTCAGCCACGGTGTGTCGACGAGGAGTACTACGCAGGCAGCCGCGTCGTCGGGCAGCGCGGCGAGACCGGCCTGCAGCGAGGCGCCCATGCCGTCGCGCCACCGCTGCGCGTGCACGGTGGTCGCACCGGGCACGTCGCCGAGCGAGGCGGCTCCCTCGACGACGACCACCGGTGCGCAGTCCGCGGCGCGCAACGTGGCGGCGGCGCGGTCGACCAGCCGTTCGCCGTCGAGCAACGCAAGCGCCTTCGGCCCACCGAACCTGCGGCCGGCCCCGGCGGCGAGCACCAGGCCCGCGACCGCGCCTGCGGTCAAGGGTCGGCCCGCACCGTCAACCCGGTGGCGTCCTTGTGGATCGGCCCGCTGAGCTGGGCCAGCCGGGCACCGGTGCCACCCCACCGGGTCTGTACGATCTCCGCCGCGATGGACACCGCGGTCTCCTCCGGGGTACGTGCACCCACGTCCAGCCCGATCGGCGACGAGATCCGCGCCAGGTCGCTCTCGGCGACCCCCGCCTCCCGCAGCCGCGCCATCCGGTCGTCGTGCGTACGGCGCGACCCCATCGCGCCGATGTACGCCGCCGGGGTCTGGAGCGCGACCTGCAGCAGCGGCACGTCGAACTTCGGGTCGTGGGTGAGCACGCAGACGACCGTGCGCTGGTCCAGGGTGCCCTCGTGCAGCTCGCGTTCGAGGTAGCGGTGCGGCCACTCGACCACCACCTCGTCGGCGTCCGGGAACCTGCGCTTGGTCGCGAACACCCCCCGCGCGTCACACACCGTCACCCGGAAGCCGAGGAACGACCCCATCCGCGCCATGCTCGCGGCGAAGTCGATGGCGCCGAAGACGACCATCCGCGGCTTCGGTGCCATCGACTGCACGAAGATCATCAGGTCGTCCGCACGGCGCTCGCCGTGCCTGCCCAGCCGCAGCACGTCGGTGGTGCCGGCGGCGAGCATGCCGCGTACGTCGTCGGTGACCGCGTCGTCCAGCCGGTCCGACCCGATCGAACCGGACCTGCGGTCCGGCCACACCACCAGCCGGCGGCCGAGCTCGGCCGGCTGCTCGCCGGCGAACTCGCCCTCCGCCGTCGGGCCGGAGCCGTCGACCTCGATGACCGTGGCGACCGCCACCGGCTCACCGGTGCGTACGGACTCGACCACGGCACCGAACTCGGGGTACGACTCGGCGTCGACCGCCTCGACCAGCACGTCGAGCACGCCGCCGCAGGTCAGGCCCACCGCCGCGGCGTCGTCGTCGCTCACCCCGTAGCGCTGCAGCACCGGTTGTCCGGTCTCGCTGACCCGGCCGGCCAGCTCGTACACGGCTCCTTCGACACAGCCGCCGGATACGCTGCCGAACGCCGCGCCGTCCGGGCCCACCGCCATCGTCGCGCCGGCGGCCCGCGGCGCGCTGCGCCACGTGCGCACCACTCGCGCCATCCCGAACGGCCGGCCGGCCGACCACAACGTCTCCAGCTCGTCGAGCACGTCTCGCACGGCGCACCTCCCCTGGTGAGACCTCCAGGATACGAGGACGATGCCTGTCGGTGCCGAACTTCGCAGGTCAGCCCCAGCCGAGCTCGTGCAGGCGCTCGTCGTCGATGCCGAAGTGGTGGGCGATCTCGTGCACGACGGTGACCCGCACCTCCTCGGCGACCTCGTCCGGCGTGTTGCAGATCGCGCAGATCGGGTTGCGGTAGACGGAGATCCGATCCGGCAGCACGCCCGCGTACCACTGGCCGCGCTCGGTGAGCGGCACGCCCTGGTAGAGGCCGAGCAGGCCCGGCTGCGGCGGGTCGTCCTCGATCACCAGCGCGACGTTCTCCATCATCTCGGTGAACTCAGGCGGGATGCCGTCGAGCGCCTCGTCGACGAGGCGCTCGAACTCCTGCGGGGTCAGCTCCACCACCTGGTCATTCTGTCCGGAGTCCGCCACGGTTCGCGCACCGGGATGAGAGCCTGGGCGGGTGCATGTGGTGAACAGGCTGCGCCGCCGGCTGACCCGCGGGCTCGGACCGCGAGCCCGCCGGTACCTGGTGTGGTGGCTCGGCGCCCGGATGCGCCGCCGGCTGGCGGTGGCATCGGTGGCACTCGTCGGCGCCTGGTTCGGGCTGCTCGTCGGCGGCTCGGTCGTCGAACCGGTCGGCCCCGTAGACGCACAACTGACGTTGCGGCCGTCGCTGACCGGCAACACGTTCATCGACCTGTCGCCGCTCGGCTCGATCGAGTTCGACACGTCGGACACCCCGCTGTCCATCCACGCGACGGTGACGCAGATCCGCGACGAGGCGGCCAGGGAGATCGTCCGCAACCCGAACAGCCTGGCCGGCATCGAGGACCGGGTGGTCCGCGACCTCGAACGCGCGGTCACCGTGCTCGCGTTGAAGTCCGCCGGCTGTGCGGTGCTCGGCGCGGCGATCTTCACCGCGATCGTGTTCCGCACCTGGCGGCGGATGGCGATCGGCAGCGGTGTCGCCCTGACGGCGGCGGTCGCCGCGTACGCCGTCGCGGCCGCCAGCTGGAACCCGGAGGCGATCGAGGAACCCCGCTACACCGGCGTGCTGGCCAGCGCGCCGCGGCTGGTTGGCAGCGCGGAGACGATCGCGTCCGACTTCAGCAAGTACCGCACCCAGCTGGCGAAACTCGTCACCAACCTGACCAAGCTGTACGACGCGACGTCCGATCTGCCGCTCACCGAACCCGACCCGGACACCATCCGGGTGCTGCACATTTCCGACATCCACAACAACCCCGCGGCCTGGAACATCATCAGGTCGGTGCAGCAGCAGTTCGACGTGAGCGTGGTCATCGACACCGGCGACCTGGTCGACCAGGGCACCACGGCGGAGAACCGTACGGCGGACGGCATCGAGAGCCTCGGGGTGCCGTACGTGTTCGTGAAGGGCAACCACGACTCGGAGCAGACCGTACGCGCGGTGGCACGGCAGGAGAACGGCATCGTGCTGTCCGGCAAGCCCAAGGTGGTGAACGGCATCAGGATGTGGGGCATCGGCGACCCCAGGTTCCAGCCGGACGAGGTGCTCTACACCCTGGAGAGCGACGAGAACCTGGAGGCGTACGGCCAGCAGCTGCGCCCCCGGCTCGACGCCGCCGGTGTCATGGACATGGCGCTCACGCACGACCCGATGATCGCCGAGCAGTGGGACGGACTGGCGCCGCTCGTGCTCTCCGGCCATTACCACCGGCGGCAGACGGACCTCCAGCCAGGCGGCACCAGGCAGATGACCGTCGGCTCCACCGGCGGCTCCGGCCTGCGCGCGATCGACAGCAAGAAGCCAAGCCCGATCCAGCTCGACGTGCTGTACCTCGACAAGGAGACCAAGCGGCTCAACGCCTGGGACGAGATCACCCTCGGTGGCGTCGGCCTCACCTCGGCACAGATCGACCGCTACGCGGAGGAGGACCCCACGCGGCCGCTCGACCGCCGCATCGGCGAGTCCCCCACCCCGCTGCCGACGCCGTCCAGCTCCGGCGTCGTAACCCCCCTCACCGTGCCGCCGTCGACCCCGCCAACCAGCCCGCAGCCGAGCACGCCAGGACGCGTGACCCGTAGCGGCAGCTAGCGCCCGCTTTGGTAGATCGCCGCGCGACCTTCTATCCTTGACCAGGCTCCCGACGTCCCCATCGTCTAGTGGCCTAGGACTCCGCCCTTTCAAGGCGGCAACGCGGGTTCGAATCCCGTTGGGGGCACGTACAGCATCTGCACGTCGTGGTGTTGCCGGCTGTCGGGCGTCGTACGGTCTTCCGTGATGGCCTGGGCGGTGCGTGCGGCGTCGGGGAGGTGCGCGGCGGGGAGCCGGATCTCGATATCGGCGGTGTCGGTGTCGTGGTGGGTGCGGACGGTGAGCCGGGTGGTCTCGAATAGCCGTCGCAGCAGTGGCTCGGGAGCGTGGGCGAGGTCCAGCCGCAGCGCAGGCAGAGCGTCGAGGAGCGCAGTGTCGGTAGCAGGCCGTCGCGGTTCGACCGCGACGCCGTCCAGGTCGGCGAGCGCGGTGGCGGCGGCGTTCTTCTGCTCTTCCAGGTCGTTGTAGGTCTGCCGTAGCGCCGTGACGAACGGGTCGTCGGCGTCGGCGTCGGCGGCCTGCCGCAGGATCGTCGCCTGGCGACGGTCGACGTCGGCGAGCGCCCGTCGGAGCCGGTCTCGTTCGGCCTCGCGTGCCTCGGCGGCGTTGTCATCGACCTGGGCGAGGTCGGCGGCCAGCAACGCTTGTCGGTCGGGGCCGAACACGCGGTCGGCGTAGAACCGGGATACCGCGTCGAGCAGGGCGCGTTCGTTGAGGTAGACGGCCTTCGGGTGGTTCGGGTAGGCGCTGGGTCGGCCGCGGTTGTTCCCGCGCGGCCAGCACATGTAGTAGGTCCGGTCACGGGAGTGGTTGCCGAACATGCGCCGTCCGCAGCCGCAGAACACCATGCCCCGGAACAGGTAGGTCCGCCGCGCCTGCGGGTGCGCGCTGGTGTCGGCCTGTTCACGCGAGCCTCTGCGGGCCTTCCTGCGTTCGGCGAGCTTGTCATACATCCATTTCGGGATCAGCGGTTCGTGCGCGGGTTCGGGAGACCATACCCACTTGACCGGGTCGTTGACTTTGCCGCGCCGGGACCGGGACGCGCGCCGGTTGTACACCTGGTAGCCGGTGTACTTCGGGTTCCGAAGGATCTCGGAGACGGTTGTCTTGCTCCACGCACCGCGCGCCCGGGTCTTGCGGGTCGGTTCCGGCGGCGGGTAGGTCTCCAGGTCGTCGTTCAACCGGTCCGCGATGGTGCCGTAGCCGAGTTGCTCGTGGTACCGCCACATCGCGATCTGGGTGACGGTCTCGCCCTTGCGTCCGTCGGGTTCGAGGCGGGTCTTGGTGTTCCCCTTGTCCGCCCGGGACGGGTTCGGATGCCGGTAGGTCTTGGCCTTGTAGCCGTAGCAGGGCTTGCCGATGTTCCAACCCTCCCGCACATGCGTGCATAGTCCGCCCCAGGACTGCTCCAGGATGTTGAGCACCTCATACTCGGCGACGGACTGGTTGATCCGCCGCTGCAGCACCCGCTGCGCCCGGCTCCCCGACAACGTGATCGGCTCGTTGGACGCGAACAACGGCGTCTCCGCGTTGTCCAACTCCCGTTCGATCGAGAGTCCCTCGAACGCCCGGCGGGCGACGCGGGAGATGCTCTCGCAGATCACCACGTCGAACCGGCGACCCGGGTGGCTGGCCTCCTCCAGCAGGTCAGCGACGCCGCCGTCGCGGGCGATAGGGATGTCGAACCGCTCATAGTTCTCGCCGCGGCCACGGGCGGCGAGTTCCATCCGACCGGACTCGACGTCGTAGAAATGCGCCACGATCACCCACGAGGCCGGGATCGCCGACTTACACGAGTGCAGCTGCCGCATCAACGACTGCCGCGGATCCTGCTGATCCTCCGTCGATGTCCGCCCGAGAAACGCGACCCGCACCTCATCACCCAACAACGCGGCCGGCATCCCGAACGGAGAGACGGCGTAGTCCGACAACCCGCTGCCGGGTGACTTGCCACTGGCAGAACGGGTGGACGGTGCATGGAAACGGGGCGGGTCCGGGTTCTCCTCACCGACCGCTGTCATGGCGTTCCTTCCCTTCCTCGCCGGGTCCGTTGTCCAACCGACCATCGATTACCTCTTGGTCCGCGATCCAGTCAAGGAGGTCACGCAACACCGCGGTCAGCTCGCGACGCAACCTGTCGCCTTCCACCCCACCCACCGGGTGCACCGTCCCGAGGTAGCACATGGAATGGCCACGGCCCGAAGGCTGGTCGTACCGCCAACCAGGCCGCTGGTCGTCGAGTCCGTCATGCTGGCCTTCGTCGGTGTCCGACGCTGGTGGCGTCAGCATGAGGTCACCACCTGGTCCAGTGCCTGACTGATCCGTTCTCGAGCGACCACCGCATAGTGGTCGGTTGTTTCGATCCCGAGGAATGAGCGCCCGCTCCTGATGGCGGCGACGCCGGTGGAGGCGGCGCCGGCGAAGGGGTCGAGGACGAGTCCGCCTGGTGGGCAGATCTTGACCAGCTCGGCCATCACTTCCAGCGGCTTCTGCGTGATGTGCTGACGATTCCGGCGTGGCTGGGAGCCGGACAGCCAGCCACGCAGATATACCGGCTGGTCCCGACGTGCGAGCGGTCCGTGCGAGCCCCAGAGGACGTACTCGCACTCGCGGCGGAACCCGTTGCGGTGTGGGCGGGCCAGCGGTTTGTGCCATGGGATGATGCCGCGCCAGGTCCACCCCGATGCCTGCAGCGCGTCGGAGGTGGCGGGCAGCTGCCGCCAGTCGGTGAACACCAGACACGACCCGCCAGGCGTGCAGATGCGGAGACATTCGGCGAGGACGAGGGACAGCCAGTAGCGGTAACCGCGTTGGTCGCGGGTGTCTCCGGCGAAGTCGGCGAGGGTGTGTTTGGCGTCGCCGCTGACGTACTTGCCGCGGGTGGTTTGGCTGGCGCGTTCGGTCGAGGTTCGGCCGCCGGAGTTGTACGGCGGGTCGGTGATCACGCAATCCACCGACTCGGAGTCGAGGGTCGGCAATACCGATAGTGCGTCTCCGTGGCGGATCTCGGCGTGTAGTTGCTTCGTGTTCATGAGCGGCCTCGCGATCGACAAGTGCGGACAGGTCATGAGGGCGGCGACATTGGACAGACGTCGGCCCTTCATTGACCAAGTCCGCTTTTCGGGCTGAGAGGTCACAGAACTCGTCGGGACTTTCGTTGGCGGCGTCCCGCGTCGTGCGGTGGGCGACCGTCCAGGTGTGGCCACGACGGCCCTCGCGGGGACTTGCCCGTCCATGCACCCGCGCCAGCGGTCCCACAACCGGGCCGCCACGTGAACTCACGGCTGTCACGCGGCTCGACCTCGCCGCAGGGACCGGTAGCGCGGTTGCCACGGGGCGGATGCGACGCAGCTGTCTCGGCTCCTGGGAATGAGCCGGCGGCACGGGCGTCCAGCGGGCGGAGGGATGAACACGCTGGTCAGGGCGATATTGCACAGTCCCCGGACCGGGTGTTCACGGGTCGACGGGGTTGCACGGATCTTGAACAGATCATGCACACCACCGCGGTCGTTTCGGCTGTGCAAGTTCTGTTCACCCGCTCTGTCGTGATGGGGCTCCTACATCACCTCGGCCGATGAGGAGGCCCCTGCGATGGCGAGTCGAAAGAGCCGGCACTCACCGCTGGACACCGCGGACGCCGCGTTCAGCGCCTTGGTCTTCGGGCCGATGCCACTGGCGGTACACGGGGCAGAGATCAGCGTCTATCTGCCGCAACGACCGATCCCGGTGACCGAGCTCAAGCGGCTGTTGCTGGACCGCCGCACCAGCCGATACGTACGCGACGCGGCGTGGCGGGAACTGGTCCACCGTGCCCGGGTGTGTGGCCCGTCGTGGACGGTCGCCGCGGTCGGCGTCGCGTTGCCCGGGCTGCGTCGCGTTGCCGGCAAGCTCGCGTGCGGCTACACCGGCGACACCGCCGACCTGGACGCGGAGGTACTGACCGGGTTCCTCACCGCGCTGCGCAGCATCGACACCGAGCGTCCGAAGATCGCGCTGCGGCTGTGTTGGATCGCCTACCGCGCCGGTGCGAAGCTGCGTCACGCCACCAACGACCCGCCCCACGCGAGTAGCTGGCCGGTGACATCGACCGCGCCTCCGCGGCCGTGGGGACACCCCGACCTCGTCCTCGCGCGCGGTCACCGAGAAGGTCATCACCGCCGCGGAGGCGGACCTGATCGCCCGGACCCGCCTGGACGGCATACCGCTGACCAGCGTCGCGAGGAAACTCGATCAGCCGTTTCGCGCGGTACTGATGCAACGCTTCCGCGCCGAACACCGCCTCGCCGAGGCGATTCTCGCGGGAAACCTCGAAATTTCTGTGTTACCTGACGCGCCATCACCCGGTCTTGGTCATTGACGGATCTTTTCGCATTACCCGCACCCGCCGCGAGGGAGGGAGTTCAGACATGAGACATGCCCGCACAGTCACTGCCGCGACGGCGGCCACGGTGAGCATCATGGTCACCATCGTCGTGCTGATCGGTGCCGCACCCGCGCAAGCCGCGACCCTAGCCGGCGACGTGGCCGCGCCGTCGTCATTGACGGCGGTGATCGACAACATCCGGAACTGGCTGGTCGGGCTGCTCGTCGCACTCGCCACGCTGTTCCTGACCGTCGGCGGGATCCGCTACCTGCTCGCCGGTGGTGACCCCGGCGAGGTCGCCAAGGCGAAGGACACGCTGAAATACGCCGCGGTCGGGTACACGGTCGCGGCGCTGGCGCCGCTGCTGGTGTCGATCCTGAAGAAGTTCGTGGGCGCCTGAGATGGCCAGGCTCCCCCGTCCGCCGTCCACGCGGCGTGGCCGTATCCGGTTGGCGTTGCGGCTGACCGGTGCGGGGCTGCTTGTCGCGTTGGCGGTCGGCAGTGTCGCCGCCACCGTGAACGCCGAGCCCCGCCCCTCACCGACACCACAATCCCCACCGCCCGCACCGTCGTCGGCACCGTCATCGGCGACGGCCCCACCCACGCCGGGTCGCGTGTCGTCGCCCGGGTCGCCCTCGCCGCGGCCGACGACACCAAACGCGCCACCGCCGCGGCCGACGGCTCCACCTACGCCTGGTCCCACACCGGGGCGGGAGTGTGGCGCGTTCGAGATGGGGTGCCAGATGAGCGAGGCGATGACCGAGTACCTGCGGGAGCTGGTGCGGCAGGCCATCAACCCGGTCTTCGACTTGCTCGGTGACTCGCTGCTGGCTACCCCGCGCCTCGATCAGGCCGAGCGGGTGAAGGGGCTGTGGACCGGGTCGCTGGTGGTCGCGAACAGCTGCCTCGTCCTGCTCGTCGTGATCGCCGGGTTGACGTTGCTGGGCAACCCGACGGTGCAGGCCGCCTACACGGTCAAGGACATCGCGCCGCGTCTGGTCGGCGGTGTCGTGCTAGCGAACGTGAGCCTGCTGCTGGTCGGCAAAGCGATCGGCTTCGCCAATGCCCTCTCCGCCGCCCTGCTCGGCCCCGGGGTGGATGTGGAGGACGCGACGAAGACGATCTACGACCTGCTCAACCGCAACACCCTGTCCGGGTCGGCGAGTGTGTTCGTGTTGTGGGTAGTGATCATCGTGCTGCTGCTCGCCCTCGCACTCGGGGTCATCTACCTGATCCGCTTGACGCTGACGGTGTTGTTGATCGCGGTGGCGCCGTTGGCGTTGGCGTGTCACTGCCTGCCGCAGACCGAGGAGATCGCGCGGTTGTGGTGGCGCGGGTTCGCGGGGGTGCTGGCGATCCAGGTGGCCCAAGCGTTGGTGTTCATCACCGCGATGCGGGTGTTCTTCGACACCGACTGGTACAAGGTCCAGCTGTTCGGCGTCGTCGGTACCCATACCGGCACGGGCATCGCGGACCTGTGGATCACGGTCTGCCTGCTCTACATCCTGGTGCGGATCCCGTCCTGGATCTCGCGGTGGATCTGGCGCGGTGGCCTGTCCGGTAGTCCGGTCACCCGCACCGTCCAGGTCGTCGCCAGCGCGTTGGTCTTTCGCCGTGTCACCGCCGCGCTGGCCGTCGCTGGCCGCGGCAGGACCCACCAGGCCGTGCGCGCGGTGACCACACGAACCGGAGGCAAGCCATGACGCAGCAACGGACACGTGTACCCATTCCCGCCGATGTCGATCGTGACGATGTGGTGCTGGCCCGGTTGACCGCGCGGCAGGTCGCGATCCTCGCCGTGGTAGCGGTCGTGTTGTGGCTGGTGTTCATCGCCACAGATGCCTGGCTGCCGCTGCCGGTGTTCCTCGGCGCCGCCGCGCCGATCGCGGGTCTCGGTCTGGTGTTGGCGTTGGGCCGCCGTGACGGTGTGACGTTAGACCGGCTGGCCTGGGCCGCGCTACGACAGGCGTGCCAGCCTCGACACCTGGTCAGCACGTCCGAGGTCTCGGTGTCCGCGCCACCGGCCTGGGTCAGGGCCGACGACACCGAGCCGTTACCGGCGCCATTGCGCCTGCCGGCCCACGCGATCACCGAGGACGGGATCGTCGATCTGGGCCCGGACGGGGCCGCGGTGGTACTGGCGTGCTCGACGGTGAACTTCGCGTTGGCCACCGACGCCGAGCAGCAAGCCAGGGTCGCCTCCTTTGCCCGGTGGTTGAACTCACTCGCCGAACCCGCCCAAGTGGTGGTGCGCACCGAGCGCGTCAGCCTCACCCCCATGGCAGCCCGGCTCGAGGAGGCGGCCGGCGGGCTGCCCCACCTCGCCCTGGAGGAAGCCGCGCGGGAATGCGCGGAGTTCCTCGCCCAGGCGACGGCCGACGATTTGCGCGCCCGGCAGGTGCTCCTCGTCCTCCGCGACCCCACATCCGACGGCGACGCCGGCGACGCGAGCTCCCGGCTGACCCGCCGCGCCGACGACGCCGCCCGGGCACTCCAGACATGCGGTATCACCGCGACTGTCCTGGCCGGCGGCCAGGCCCGCCAACTGGTGGCCGCCACCTGTGACCCCTACGGCCCCGCACCAGTCGGGACCACCACAGGAGTCGTCACGAGGCGAAACCGTGAGACGAGGGAGTCTGACCGATGAATGCGTTGGACCTGGTCCGTTCCTGGCTGTACCCCGCCACGCACCACACCGACGCACCCATGGCCACAGCGGGGCTGGGTCCGGACGCGGTCGCCGTCGGCACCCGGGCGCTGCGCGTGGGCGAGGGCGTGTGCGCATCATTCGCCGTGGTCGGCTATCCCGCCGAGGTCGGCCTCGGCTGGCTCGACCCGCTGCTGGCCGATCCCGGCCGGGTCGATGTCGCACTCCATGTCGACCCGGTCCCGACCGAGGTCGCGGCCGACCGGCTGCGGCGGCAACGCGCCCGGCTGGAGTCCACCGCCCGCGCGGACACCCAGCGGGGACGGCTGAACGACGTGGAAGCCGAGGTCGCCGCCGACGACGCCAGTGAGCTGGCGCAACGGCTGGCGCGTGGCGAGGGCCGGTTGTTCCGCGTCGGCCTCTACCTCACCGTGCACGCCCGCGACCCGAAGGAACTGTCGGCGGAGTGCAAGCGGGTCCAGGCGTTGGCCGCGTCGTTGTTGCTGGACGCGCAGCCGACGACGTTTCGGACGCTGCAGGGCTGGACGGCCACGCTGCCGCTGGGGGTAGACCGGCTCGGGGTGCGGCGGGTGATGGACACCGACGCCGTCGCCGCCGCGTTCCCGTTCACCTCCCCCGACCTGGCTGCCAGCACCAGTGACACTGCCGTGCTGTACGGGCGGAACACCGCGTCGACCTCGTTGGTGGTCTGGGACCGGTTCGGCCAGGACAACTACAACTCAGTCACCCTCGCCCGCTCCGGCGCGGGCAAGTCCTACCTGACCAAGCTCGAGACACTCAGGTTGCTGTACGCCGGCGTCGAGGTCGCCGTCATCGACCCCGAACGCGAATACGCCCGTCTCGCCGACGCCGTCGGCGGCACCGTCATCTCTCTCGGCACACCCGGCGTGCGTGTCAACCCGCTCGACCTCCCCACCGACGCCGCCGATCAGCCGGACGCGTTGACGCGTCGGGGGTTGTTCCTGCACACCCTGGTCACCGTCCTCCTCGGCAACGAGCCCGACGCAGCCGGGCGGGCCGCACTGGACCGTGCGATCGTCACCACCTACGCGACAGCGGGGATCACCAGCGACCCGCGCACCTGGGTCCGACCGGCGCCCCTGCTCAAAGACCTCGCCGCCGCCCTCGCAGCCGACGAGGACCCCACCGCCCGGGCAGTAGCTCGCGGACTGCAGCCGTACGTGGCGGGCAGCTGGCGAGGCCTGTTCGACGGCCCCACCACCCATCGACCCGACGGCCACCTTGTCGTCTTCTCCCTCCGTGACCTCCCCGACGAACAACGCACCCTGGGCACCCTGCTCACCCTCGACGCGACCTGGCGACGCGTCACCACGCCCACCCGGCGACGCCGGCGGCTGGTGGTCGTCGACGAGGCGTGGCTGCTGCTGCGCGACCACGCCGGCGCCCAGTTCCTCATGCGCCTGGCCAAGGCCGCCCGCAAACACTGGTGCGGCCTGTCGGTGGTCACCCAAGACGTCGCCGACGTGCTCGGCAGCGACCTCGGCCGCGCCGTGGTCGCCAACGCCGCCACCCAGATCCTGCTCGCCCAGGCACCCCAAGCCATCGACCAAGTCAGCGAGGCGTTCGGGCTCACCGATGGCGAACGCGGCTACCTCCTCGCCGCGCGCAGAGGCGACGCGTTACTCGCCGCAGGTGCGGCGCGGACCGGGTTCGCCGCGCTGGCCAGCTCTCGGGAGGACCGCCTGTGCACGAGCGACCCGGCCGACGTCGAGGAGGGCGATGACCCCTGCTGACCACTAGTCCGCGACCGGTGCCGGCCACCAGCGCCACCCGCACATCCGCCTGACACACGAGAAGGACTCCCATGTTCGCCTATCCGTCTGCTCACCCACACACCACCACGTCCGTCGCCCTCACCGCGCCGTCGGCCACGGGCCCGTCGCCAGCGCCGTCTCCGGCGTGTGACATGGATTCGGTGCTCGCTGACCTGATCTGCGACCCAGGATCGACCCTGCAGGGGTGGCTGGCCGCGTTGCAGGGGCTGTGGCACGCGTGGTGGCCGCTGCCGGCAGTGACCGCCCTCGCCGCCGTGGCTGTCGCCGTGGTGCGCGCGTATGCGCGCCGTGAGGCATGCAGGCGGGCCGCGGCCTCGGCGCGGTGGGTGGAGATCCAGCCACCGGCGCGGCCATCACCGGACGCGGGCGTGAACTTCTGGCACACCATCGCCGGGATCCTCAACCGCACCCGCCGCCACACCATCGGGCCCCGGACGTTGGCGATGGAACTCATCGCCACCGACCAGACCACCCGGATCGGTGTGTGGGTACCAACGGCACTGTCGACTCGCGCCGTCGCCGACGCGGTCACCGGCGCCTGGCCGGACGCTCGTGTCGCTACTACCGACCGGCCCACCCTCGTCGGCACCCGACGGGTGAGGGCAGCCGACGTCACACCACGCGGCGGCGAGTGGGCACCGCTGATCGACACCACCCGGCGTCACCGCGACAGCCACACCGAGGAGCCAATCGGGCAGACACTGTCCAGCCTTGCCGACCGTCGCCGAGGTGAGATCGCCTGCGCCCAACTCCTCGTCACCGCGCACCGCAGCGACCACGACGGCAGCTCGGCGTGGCTGCGGCCACTGTCGGTGGCGCTGACGATGCTCCGCGCGCTGCGCCAGATCATCTTCTGGCTCTTCGACCTGTTCCTGACCTCCACCCGCGCCACGAACGGCCACCACGGCACGCGTCACAGCAGCGGCGAGCAGGACCCAGTCACCAAAACCAAACAGCAGGCGATCAACGCCAAGAAGGCCGACAGCCCGCACCTGCGCGTCACGCTCCGGGTGGCCGTCGCTTCCTGGGGCAAGAGTAGGCAGCGGCGGAACGTCGTCGCCGCGATCGCCGGCGGCTACGACCGCGTCGCCCGCGCCACCGAACTGCTCCTCACCCACACCCGCCGAGCAGCCTGGCGGGTCGTGACACGTCGCCCCGGCCGAGGATTCATCGCCACCACCGACGAACTCGCCGCGCTCTGGCACCTTCCCGGACATGCCTCCCGCTACGGCATCACCGAGAATCCCAGCCGGTCCTGGGACCCGCGCCACGACCTCCCCCGCATCCCCCGCCACTCCCACGACCCACGCGGAGACGATCATGTCGCGTGACCGGCCACCCACACCGGCGTACCCGAATCCGCCGAGGCTGCGCGTCACACCGGCCGGCGACCCGCGGCGAGATCGGCCGAAGCCGCTCGGGGTCAGCGCCGCGGGCGAACTGATCGGCCTGCGCGTCGCCGACGCGCGTCACCACGTCCACGTCCAAGGTGTCACCGGTACCGGCAAGTCGACCTGGCTGGCACACCAGGTGCTCGCCGAGGCCGACGCCGGCCGCGGCGTCGTACTGCTGGACTGCCAAGGCGACCTCGCCAGCCACGTGCTCGACAGGCTCCCCGCCCACGCCGGGCGGCGGCTGGTCATCATCGACCCCGCCGAAACCCAGGCACCCCCCGCCTGGAACGTCCTCGCCCCAACCAGACATACAGCCGGGGTGGAGGCGCGCGAGCAAGCCGCGGAGAACGTGATCGGCACCTTCCGCAAGCTCTACACCGCATGGTGGGGACCGCGCATGGACGAGGTGTTCCGCGCCGCCTGCCTCACCGCAGCCCGCCGCCCCACCGCGACCCTCCTCGACGTGGTCGCTGTCCTCACCCAACCCGCGTTCCGACGCCAGCTCCTCATCGAGCACGGGGAACCTGAGGGCTTGGACGGGTTCTGGAACGCTTTCGACACGCTCACCGACAGCCAACGCCACCAACTCTGCGGGCCCGTGTTGTCGCGCCTCCGATCGGTCCTGTCCCGGCAGTTTGCCCGCGACCTGCTCGGCGCCCCCGGCTCCACGATCGACCTCGGTCAGATCCTCGACGGCGGCATCCTCCTCGCTCGCCTACCCAAGGGCGAGATCGGGGAGAACACCGCGCAACTCGTCGGATCGCTGTTGCTGTCCGGGCTGTGGTGGGCCGCCACCGGCCGCTCTGCGCAGCCGCCTGAACAGCGTTTGGACGCCACCGTCGTGGTCGACGAATGCCACAACTTCCTGCACCTACCGATCGGCATGGACGACACCCTCGCCGAAGCCCGCGGCTACCGGCTCTGCCTCGTCCTCGCCCACCAACACTCCACCCAGCTCGCACCCGACGTTCGCGACGCCGTCGACGCCAACGCCCGCACCAAGATCCTGTTCACCGTCTCCCCCACCGACGCCACCCGGCTCGAGCGTCACGTCACCCCCTACCTCGACGCAGACGACCTCGCCCGACAGCCCGGATACCACGTCACCGCCCGGACCATGCACCACAGCCACCACGCGCCACCCTGCACCCTCACCACCGAACCCCTGCCAGACCCGGTGCCCGGCCGCGCCGAGGCGCTCCGGGACGCCGCGCGACGCCGCACCGGACTCCCGGTCGAACACCGCGCCGCCACACGCCACCAGCAGCGACTCGCTACCGCACCCGGCGGCGACGCGATCCGACACAGCAATCAGACGGCCATCAGCGTGCGCCACTCACCGTCCCACTCACCCTCCCCGTCAACATCCCGCTCACCGTCCCACTCAGAACGAGACGGTGAGCGGGACACCCCACCCTGGCCAACACCGCAGGTCGCACCAGGGACGGAGGAGTGATGCACCAACCCCGACTGGCTATAACAGCCACTAGAACAACCGCAGAACAGGCATCGAGCAGGGCGGCCTCACGGGTACAAGTCGTCGACGCCGTCGAGGCACAGCGGCAGATCACCGACCGCGACCACACCCTCCTCACCCTGCTCGCCGACCACCAGGTGCTCACCACCGAGCAGATCGCACGAACGCTGTTCGCCAGCGACAACGTCGCCCGCAAGCGCCTCGTTCTGCTCACCCGCCGCGGCGTGCTGGCCCGGTTCCGGTCCTGCACACGCCCAGGCTCGCAGTCATGGCGCTACACCCTCGGCCCACTCGGCGCGATGGTCCACGCCGCATCCACCGGCACCGCCACGATCCCGACCGCCGCCAAGACCTACGAGAGAACGCTGAAACTCGCGCGCTCACCGCGGCTGGCGCACCTGCTCGGCGTGAACGAGTTCTTCACCCGCCTCGCCGCCCACGCTCGAGCCAACCCCGAGTACGAGCTGGTCGATTGGTTGAGCGAACGCCACGCCACCGCCGCGTGCGCACGGATCGTCCACCCCGACGGCTACGGCACGTGGCGTGACAACAACCACGACATCGGATTCTTCCTCGAATACGACACCGGAACCGAGAAACTCGACACCGTCACCGAAAAACTCACCGGCTACCGCGAACTCGCCGACGCCGGAATCAGCCACCCCGCCCTGTTCGTATTCCCTGGCGCGAAACGCGAGAACAACTTCCACGACAAAATCACCCGAAACACCCCCGCCCTGTACCGGTTGCCGGTGGCCAGCACCACCATCGAGAACCTGGCACACACCACGCCCGCGAGCCGAGTGTGGCTCGCCGTAGGTGCGCCGGCCCGATGCGACCTGACCCACCTCCCAGGTCCCCGAGCCGCTTGACAGCCACGTAATCCCGAGCACCACGGCCGTAAATTTGCTCCAATATTCGAGACTACTCGTCTTGACTCGTGAAACAAACAGAGCGTCCATGGAGTCATGACACACGACGAAAAACCGGCCAAGAACCGCCGGCAAACCAACACCGAGAACACCTCGACCCTCGGCACAGAAACACGCGACGACGTCGACACACGCGCCGCCAGCGAGCACTACTCACCCGCACGCACCGACGCGGAGCAGCGGCTCTGGGAAGCACTGCGCAGCCACACAG
This sequence comes from Streptosporangiales bacterium, assembly GCA_009379825.1. Taxonomy (NCBI): domain Bacteria; kingdom Bacillati; phylum Actinomycetota; class Actinomycetes; order Streptosporangiales; species Streptosporangiales bacterium. The sequence goes on along the minus strand of WHTA01000007.1, from coordinate 8,723 downwards.
GGATCACCGCCAACGGCCTCGCCAGCCTCGCCGGCATCGGCCGGTCGACCGCGACCAAGACTCTCGCCCGCTGGGCCAACGCAGGCCACGTCGCCCGCACCCCGGCCGACAGGGCCGCAACCGGGCCGCGCGCCACCAGCACCTGGACCATCACACCCACACTCAAGGGACAGACGGAAACGGGCCAGCGGCGGCTTGGCTCAGGCGAACTCCGCGCAGCAGTCCTGGACTACCTCAATGCCCCTGACCGGCACGGCGAGTCCTACACCCCCGGGCAGGTCGCCCGCCTGCTCGGCCGCAGCGCCGGAGCCGTCACCAACGCCCTCCACCGCCTGGCCAGCGACGGCGACGTCGGCCATGTCCCGCGACCAACCACGCCGCTTCACCCACGCACCGCCACCCACCAACTCCGCGACCCCCACCCCACGGACGTAGCAATGACATGAGCTACACCGTCACCTCCGAGGTCCTCGTCACGCTGCGCGGCTACGACGGCGGCTACGAGTTCATCTCGGCCTGCCTCGACGGCACCACGCCCACCGCCATGATCGGCGCCACCCTCGACGCCGCGCTCGCCACCGTCCCACTGACAACCGACGGCTCAACCACGCCGGCGAGCGCGCGAGTACCAGACGACAGCTAGCCCGATGGGCGGCCCGCCGCGGTGCGGCAACACCAGCGACGGGCCTAGGCCAACCACCTGAACAGGAGGTGGACAGCCATGTCCACTAACGTACCCAACCGCAAGTCCCGCCAGAACATCGAACGCGGCCTCGCCGCGCTCCAGATCTGGCGCCGACAGGTCGCTGCCGACTACCGGACTGAGTCCGACCCCACGAGACGTGCCGCCCTCCGCCGGTTAGCTGACGACCTGGAGTGGCTGTGCTGGCGGCTCGAGCAAGTTCTCCACCCGGCCGGGCCGGACATGCCCATTCCGCAGCCGCGATGACGCCGCTCCTCCGGGTAGTCGCCAACACGGCCCTGCACTCGACCCCAGCGTGATCACCCTGAAGCGCACCAGCAAGAGCGCTCATCTGCGACGAGGTGGCCGATCGTGATGACGTCAGTCGCCGTGGCGGCGACGAGGAGCGGCAGCAACAGCATGCCGGTATGGTCTGGCCTGTCCATCGGGTGCTCGCGTGGACAACGACCGTGGCGGCTGGCTACGGGGCTGCCGGCCGCCACGGTCAGCGGTGGACGGGTCAGGTGAACTCTCCTGCGGCAGCGCCTCGGACGAATGCGCGCCACTCGGCGTTGTCGAAGAGCAACGGCGCGCGGTGGAGATTCTTTGAGTCACGAACCGCGACGCCACCTGGCACGAGCGCGACCTCGAGGCAATTGTCCGGGTTGCTGAACGTTGATTTCTGCCATGTCGCATCGTCCAGTGGCAGCGCGTACAGCTCGTCCTTCATCGGTTGTCCTTTCTCCTCGGGGCACCGGGCGGTTGACCCGGCGATGGTGGGCAGCGCCGTAGTCGGCTCGGGTCTCCGGCCACGGTGCCGCCGGTCTATGGCGGCGCTTGTCGGTGGCGGCGTCGAGCATCGGCCAGGCGCTTCCTTGCTCCGTACGGGTGTCCACGGCGGATCACGGCCTCGATCTCGACGGCTTCGTCCGGTGATATCTCGTCGGCGCGGCGCGCGTCGTCGACGGCCTGTATCGCAGCGGTCTGAGCAGCTGTCAGCTCGTTCCTCCATGCGCGCAGGCGTTGAGAGGCGGCGACAAGCCTGCTTGTCTGTTCGGACATGCCGTCATCGTTCACGGGTGGCCTTGGCTTTCGAGTCAGGAGTGCGGTGGTGCAGTTGTCTGCTCAAGGCATCGCTCGGGGCTCCTGGCTCGACGGAGCTGGCCGGCAGCTCGACGGAAGCGGCCGGGGCTGGCGCGGCCCACCGAGGCAGCCGCGCCATTAGGTCACCGGTCATCGTGGCCCCGGTGCCGCGAGTGGGTGAGGCGTTTCAAAGCGCTGTATGGGTGACCGAGCCGGATCATGACCTAGATGTGCTTCGCATCGGTCTCGGACACCTCGCCTGCCCGCTTCGCCCGCCACAACGAGTCCATCGCCGCGAGCTCGTCCGCGGTGAGCTCGTCATCGCTAGCCAGACTGTCCTTGTCCATGCCCTGCCCTCGGCTAGTTCCAGATCAGGTCGCGGTGATAGGCGTGATCGCCTAGTCTTGGGTCGCTGGAACGCTTATCGTTCATGGGTTCTAGGGAACTAGGATTTCGCGGAGTAGGTGCTGACAGAACACGGAAGATTCCCGGAAAGCCGAGAGGTCAATGAGACGGCTCGGTTGTTGTCGGCTGAGCTACGGCGGCTGCGCAAGGCCGGTCTCGCGGACCTGTCGCTGCGGCCGCACCGGTACCCGGCCCTGACAGAGAAGTTCGCCGCCGGGGGCGTCGTACCGGCAGACACGGTGAGCCGGCTCGCATACAACCAGCGAGTGTTCCAGGCGCTCCTCGATGAGCTTCCCACACCTGCCATGCGTACCGCCGCGAGCGTGCTCTTCCACGTCGGCAGCGGCAGCACACCGCCGCCGCTTGATGACCGCCGCCGCGCGGCGGACCGTGCCTACACCGGTCGGTCCTACGCGCGGGAACCGGACACGGTGCAACGGCACCTCGAGCGCGCTGTCCTCGATCCGCTGCTCCTGCACGCGCTAGAACACCTCAGCCCGCCAGACCCCCGCACGCCCGACACGCCGCCGGTTCTTGACCCGTCGGAGTTGGAGTCATGGGCGGACGATCTGGATCGGGCGCACATCTATCTGAACCGGCAGGACTTCCGTACGACTGCGATCATGTTGCAACGGTGGCTCACCCCGTACGCACCGGCAAGCCTCGACGACCGCGGCCTGTACTTGCGGGGCCGGTCGCTGATGCTGCTCGGCGACATGCGCCGCTACCAAGGCATGCTCGTCGGGCCCCTGTCGGCTCAGCAGGCCTACCAGGAAGCCTCCAGCCTGTTCACCCAGCTGGATATCCCTCGGCGGCTCGCGCAGATCGAGCTGTCGGTGGCGATCGGCGTCGAGATGTACGGCGACCTGCAGACCTCAGCCAGCATGTACCGGCAGCTCGCCACCGACGAGCGGTTGCGTGACTACGAGCGTGCCCGTGCGCGGCTATGGATCGGCACGTCTCTGACCAAGAGCGGCGACATCGAGCCGGCGATGCGGGAGATCGACGCGGCCAGCCACGCGTTCGAGGACCTCGGCGAGCCTGACGGCTGGGGCATCGCCCACCAGAAGCGCGCTCTCGCGCAGCTCGCCGCCGGGGACCTGCGCAACGCGACCCGGTCGATCGACCTAGCCGCGTCGCACCGCCGTGAGGACTCCCCGTTCGAACAGGTCCGCCTCGGCACCGCACGCGGCCACGTGCTGGTCATGGACCGCCGCACCGCCGATGAAGGCTTGCGGGTGCTCACGCACGCGCGCGACGTCGCGACCAAGCACGGCCTGAACCATCAGCTCCAGTGGGTCGAGAAGATCCAAGGTATCCCCGAGCAGCGTGACAGGAGACCGCAGTGAGCGACGCACGCCGACGGATCACCGACGAGGAGTACCAGGACGCGGCGTTGGTCTGGGACTACCACCAGATGCACCATCAGCTGCGGCCGTGCTCGGCGGGCATCGCGCTCGGCGGGCCCGACCCCGACGTGGCGGACTTTGCCGCCGAGCTGTACCAGCGGGGCATGTTCCCTGTGCTGGTGTTCACCGGCGCGAACAGCCCCGATACCGTGCAGTACTTCCCGCGCGGCGAGGCGGTGCACAACCGCGAGCGCGCGATCGAGCTCGGCGTGCCCGCGGACGCGGTGCTGGTCGAGCCGGACGCGACGAACACCGGCCAGAACATGACGCTCTCGCGTCAAGTGCTCGCCGCCGCCGGTGTCGCGGTGGGCTCGGTGATGCTGATCTCCATGCCCTACATGGAACGCCGCGGATACGCCACCTGCCGCAAGGTGTGGGCCGACGTCGAGGTCGTGTGCGCCTCCGTCGACGTCAAGTTCGACGTGTACGCCGACGAGCTCGACGTCGACCCGCCACTGGTGCTGGACATGATGATCGGGGACATGCAGCGGGTCATCGAATACCCGAAGAAGGGATTCGCCATCGACCAAGACGTCCCCGACGAGGTGTTCGACGCCTACCAGCGGCTGGTCGCTGCCGGGTACACCAGCCGCCTGGCCAAGCTATAGGGCTGCAGGGGACCAGTGATGCGCAGCCGGGGACCGTGGGCAGCGATCCACCAACCGAACCTGTTCCCCGGCCTGTCCACCCTCGCCAAGCTCTACGCCGCGGACCGGTGGGTGATCCTCGACGACGTCCAGTTCGTCCGCCGGGACTACCAACATCGCTGCCGCGTCGGCCCTCCGGGCGAACGCGACCGGCACCAGTGGCTCACCCTCCCGGTCCACCTACCACATGGTCGAGCCACATTCATCAACGATGTGACCATCGTCGACCCGAGGACCTGCCAGCGCCGCCTCGAGGGCATGCTCACTCAACACTACGGCCGTACCCCATATTGGCGGAGCGTTCGCGACGCGCTCCAGGAGATCGTCGACCTGGTCGGCAAGACCGACCGCCTCGACGATATCGCCGTCGCCTCCGCCACGGTGCTCCTCGAACTCGTCGACTGGCCCGGTCTCGCCGTCCGCAGCAGCTCCTACAGCGTCAGCGACGACCGGTCCCGACGCCTCGCCGACCTCACCGAACAGGTCGACGCCACAACGTACGTATGCGGCACCGGCGGCGCACGCTACCTCGACCAATCCGTATTCGACGACTGCGGCATCGACGTCCTGTACTGCCAACCACCACCAGTTGGCGTCGAGGCGCTATGGACCGACCAGCGCCGCCTCACCAGCATCGCAGCACTATCGACCCACGGCCCCGAACGGGTCCGCGCCGAGCTGCAACGCGCGCATCTACGTCTCGCCGCGTCTGCGGCGGATGCCGACCACGCGATCAGCGTGAGACCGGCCCAGGACGCCGAGAGCGCGAGCATGAGTATCGGCCTCGATGGCCAGCCGCCCGAGTACGCCTAGCCCCGAAGGATGAGACGGCCATGTCGAGGTTCCGTCAGACACTACCTTCCCCTGGGTACTGCGCAGCCGCTTCCCAGGCCGGTCATGCAATGCTCCGGAATATGAACGGGCACACGAGCAGCGCTCTCACATTCAACGTCAGCTGCGCCCTCTACGCTCGCCCTCGCTGCAGCGGACCCATGCGGGTAAACGGTCACCGCGCGTCATTGCGCTCCGTCACCCTGTTGCGACGTCGCCAAACAAGGGTGTACAGATAGAGGCCGTGTCGTAACGCAGGGTATTGCACGCCGTCGACGGGGAGGCGGATGCCAGCATGTGCCGGCGAGACCTGTGGCTGTTGGCTGGCGTGATCCTTGTGTGCGCGAGCCTCCCGGTGTCGTGTGGCGGTGCGGACGGCTCACGGTCTACCGGTACCGGTTCCTCTAGCACGGTTCGGCACTCGCCCGCGTCCACGTCGCCGGCTGCGACGCCATCACCGACTGGCGAGGCGGCGGAGGTGTTGCGGACGTATCGACGGCTGCAGGGTGTGCTGACGGAGGTGTATGCGCATCCGTCGCGGTCGCCGAAGGCGGTGGAGCGGTACGCGTGGGGCGGCGCGCGGAGTGAGATCTACAAGACGGTGTTCCGGTACCGGCAGCAGCACATCAAGCTGACGGGAGCGCCGAAGGTCTCACCTCGCGTCACCGCTGTCGACGACAAGCGAGGGGTGGCGCGGATCGTCGACTGTTTCGATGACAGTAAGTGGATCCCGGTCGATGCCCGTACGGGGAAGTCGTTGGCTGTGTCGGGCCAGAACCACCGATACGAGGTCACCGCGCAGGCGCGGCAGGTCGAGGGTCGCTGGTATGTGGTGTCGTTGACGCCCGACCGGGAACAGACATGCTCGCCCCGCTGATGGTCCTCGTGCTGACCGTACCGGTGGCCGTGTGGGTGTGGACACCCTCGGCTGTGGCAGGACCACCGGTGGACTGCCCGGGGGTTATGGGGCCGTGCAACCTGCGACCGAGTGCACCGGGCAAGCCTGGCAACGAGGACGAGAGCGAGCGCGGACAGGACCGCTCCGGTCGGGGGCAGCGAGTCTGTCGGAGCCCGGTCTCGCGGGAGCGGGTGCCATGTTCGAGCTCGGACTTCGGCACGTGGAATCCCGCCACTGGATGCTATGAGAAGTTGGCGTCCCCGCAGCCGCCGAAGTCGGATCCTGTGTGGCAGGGCCACGACTCGGGCGTGATCGTGGAAACGATGTGTCCCGGTGTTCCGGGAACCGGTGGGTATTGGGAATGGCGCGCCAGCGCGCCCGATGCTGAGGCATCGGTGACGCCTGCCGAGTTGGCGCGACGCGCGGTCAGACAGCTACCAATTCGCGGCGCAGACATCCAGATGGCGCCACGGCGCGGCGCGGCGGGATTGGTCGGACTGCCAGTGTGGATGTGGACTCGCCGGACCGCGTCGACGTGGGGCCCTGCCTCGGAGACGGCGTCGGTGCCGGGGATGTCGGTGACCGCGACAGCGCGGGGTGAGCGGATCGTCTGGGAGATGGGTGACGACCAGACGGTGACGTGCCATGGCCCGGGAACCAGGTATCGGAAGCAGTTCGGGAATCGGATGTCGCCGACGTGTGGGCACCGGTACACGCGGTCGTCGGCACGCGAGCCGAACCACCTGTATCGGGTGACGGCCACGACGACGTGGCGGGTGGACTGGGCTGGCGGCGGCGATTCGGGAACGATCCGGGTCACCCGGGCATCGTCGACAACGGTCCGCATCGGTGAGATGCAGGTGCTCATCCAGCCCACGAGCACATAGCGAGGACCGACGGGGCAGGACTTCTCGGGGAGTAAACGATGGCAGGCGAACAGTCCACGCCAGTGGCGGACAGGGCGGAGAAGAGCGCCGGCGCGCCGGCCGAGAGCGGGCTCGTGATGCCGCGGTCGACAGTGCCCCGACGCCGTCGTCGTCCGGTGATGGTGCTCGTCGGCGCGTTGTTGTGTGTGAACGGTGGGTTGGTGGGTGCGTGGTTGTCCACCACTGCGGCGGATACAGCAGCGGTGTTGGTGGTGGCGCGGCCAGTTGCCTACGGCGACGCGCTGACGGCGGCGGACGTGCGCGTCACGCAGATCACGGTGGGCGCCGGTGTGTCGGTCGTACCCGCCTCTCGGCGCAGCCAGGTGCTGGGCCAGTTCGCGACCAGGGACCTGCGCCCCAGCACGCTGTTGACGCGTAGCGCGCTGAGTAGACAACGGGTTCCGGGGCCGGGTGAGGAGCTGGTCGGTGTGGCCGTGAGCGCGAGTCGGATGCCGAACCAGCCGTTGCGCGCCCAGGACCAGGTGGCGGTGGTGAGCACGCCGCCCGACGATGCTGATCCGCCGACTGAGCAGCCGGATGAGCTGGCCGCGACCGTGGTGAGCGTGGGCCGACCGGACGCGAACGGGATCCGGGTGGTCGATCTACGGGTGCCGGCCGGCGCGGGAGCGGCGCTGGCGGCACGCGCAGCGACGGGCAGGGTCGCTCTCGTGCTGCGGGCTCCAGGCGAGTGAGGCGGGACCGGGATGGCGGTATTCGCGATGGTGTCGGCGAAGGGTTCACCGGGGGTCACGACGACAGCGCTCGTGCTGGCGATGACCTGGCCGCGCCCGGCGGTGGTCGCCGAATGCGACCCCGCCGGCGGGGACGTCCTGGCCGGGTATCTCGGCGGCTCCGTGACCAGTGCGCGTGGGCTGCTGGGTACCGCGGCCACCTCGCGGGCCGGCTCCACCGCGGATATCAACAAGGAGCTTGTCGCGTTGGACCGTGAAGGCACGAGGCTCGTGCTGCCCGGCGTCACCGATCCCGGTCAAGCGCGTGCACTATCGACGCGGTGGACCGCGCTGGCCAACGTGTTCGCGGGCCTGCGTCTCGGAGACGCTGCTACGGACGTGGTGGCCGACTGTGGCCGGCTGGAGGCCGCGGGCACGCCGGTGCCGGTGCTGCGCCGCGCGGACATGGTCGTGCTCGTCGTCCGGTCGACGCTGCGGTCGGTACGGGCCGCGCAGGGGTGGGCGACCAGGCTTCGCGACGACCTGGCCGCGCACGGCGCCGGTGGCGGCCGGCTGTATGTGCTGTTGGTGGGAGACGGCCAGCCGTACCGCCACGACGACGTCGTGGCGCACCTGGGACTGCCGTCGTTGGGCGTTGTCGCCTGGGACCCGAAGACGGCAGCGGTCTTCAGCGATGGTGCGCGACGTGGGCGGGGGTTCACGCGGTCGCCGCTGGCGCGGACCGCGGCCGCGGTCGGCGGCCGGCTACGTCGGCTGACCGAGGCGGATCGTGGTGACCCAGCCTCCACGAGTCCGCGCCGATGGCAGAAGCAACCGACCGCCGAGATGAGGGCAGGGCATGGCTGAGCACAACGGCGCCGCACCGCGGCGCCTCAACGGCAGCACCAACGGTCACGTTCATGGCCGGCTCCAGGCAATGGCCACCGCGTCCTCCAGCCTGCACTGGACTCAACCGGTGGTGGATTACCAGCAGGTGTACGCGATTCAGGGCCGGGTCGCCGACAAGCTGGCCGCGTGGTTGAAGACCCACGACACCGCCGGGGTCCAGGACCGTCAGGAATTGGGTCGACAGCTGATCGCCGACGAGATCAGCGCCATAGTCGACGCGCGGGCACGCCGCGGCGAGCCGCCGCTACCGCCGGCCGGTGAG